>CBDUPM010000413.1:0-3337 GCA_965369105.1 uncultured Bacteroidales bacterium
AATCAGGAGAATCATTATCATTGGTATTTCCAATTCCATGACGCGCAACATTTTGGAAACATTCAGCAGAAAGGAATACTGCTTTTTTCCTCAGATTTTTCATTGTGCTTGCTTCCAGAAATGCTTCGGAGAGCTCAATGATTTTTTCCACAATTGCATCATCAAAGCTTCCAAAATAGCCCAGGCTCAGGTCATCCCCATTTAAAAGTTTGTAATTTGAAGATATACTCACCTTTTGATTATATAGTTTGATTTACCTGTAAATTCAGGATCAGGAATAAAGCTCAATCCTGCTGACAGGCCTCATTCTTTCAAAATAGCCTTCCTTTATTCATTTCCACTTAAATCCAGAACTTCAATTTTTCTGAATTGGGTGGGAGCGCTTTCAGCCTGGATAGAAATATAACCCTCCGTCAAAGCAAAACCTTCCGGAAAAGGCGATTCAGCATTTTCAGCAAGTCCGCCCACAACAGGATGGGTATAGCTTATCACGGTATCACCATTGATAATATGATGGATCATTTCATCTCCAAGGACAACGCCCTCAAAAAGAACCCATTGATCCCCATGATAGGTTTCAGATTCTGATTCAATACAATGATTGGTAATCAGCTTTCCATTGATGTTTACATGAGTACCGGGGGTACATAAATTACCGGTTGGTCTCTCACCCTTATTTAATCCTCCTAATAGCTGGGCCTCAAGTGAAATAGGAAACGCCTGGTCAATGCCCATGGTTTCGGGAGACTGACAGTGAAGCATTATTCCATTATTTCTGTTTGCCCAGGCCTGACCACCAGCCACCTGTTCGCCCACAAACCGGTATTCAACCCTGATTTTATACTTTGAGAAGCGTTCCTTATAAAAAAGATGTCCATATTCATCGATGATTGAATCGTATTCTTCATAATTCACGACCAGCAAAGAATCTTCAACCCTGAATGTATTTTTATAATTTACCCCCAATTCTGAATGATTAAATTTTGGGGTCCAGTCAACCAGATCGACACCATTAAAAAGCTGAATCCATTTTTCATCAGGCTCATTATTTGAACTGCAGGAAAATAAAAGGACTATCAGAATTAGGGCAGGTATTTTTTTCATTTGGCATCAATGTTTCTTAAAATTAATATATAAAATGGTTCAAAAACAAAAAAAGGAAATAATTTTCTGTGAAACCATTCTTTTATCGGAAATATACGAGTTTAAGTTTAAAAAAGATTTATTAATTCCTTGGTTAAAATTTAAAAGCAAATTTAAATAAATTTTTAAATGAGGGCTTTTGTCCCTGTATAAGGATCGCTGTTCTGAAAATCCTTGCCCCAATCCACACCGTAAAAACCGTCCATAAAATAACTCCCAGTAACCCAACAATTGGTTGCCATACGGGTATGGTAACGGGTGTGGCCAATCGAAGCATCATCAAAATGGGTGTAAACGGGGGAAAGAATGAAAGTGATACAGACAGGCTGCTCATCGGATTCTGAATTACGGGTACCATTATTATAAGGGGAAGAATTACCGGTAACATGGCAGGAAACTGAATTGACTGCGCATCCTTATTGTCATTGCATGTAGCACCAAGGGCAGCCATTCCTGAGCCCACCATGATGATGTAGAAAAAAGTAAAGACGAAAAACCATGGCAGGATTTCATAGGGGATGGTATCTGCATTCCCGGTCATTCTTGCGGTAATAATACCTCCGGTTACATAAACAGCTGCCGTGGTCAGAGAAATGCCGATTCCTCCCATTACTTTTCCCATCATAAACTGGAATGGAGTAACCTGGGCCAGGAGAACTTCTGCAATTTTTTCGGTTTTTTCTTCCATTACAGCGGTCAGTAAGGGAATAGCGCTCATAATGGTGAGCATAAACATCAGCATAACAAAAATGTAGGGTACCAGGAAAGTTTGCAATTGATTGACCTTTTTAGCTTCAATTTGCTCCCCTGATTTTTTATTGACCTGGGGTAATCCCATCGCTTCTATATTGGTCCATGCAAAAAGAAGATCAGTCACTTCGGGTGATAACTGTAAACTGTTGATTCTTTCCTGTCTTAAATAATTATTTATGTTATTGGAAAACCACCATCTTGTATCATCTCCAAATGAATTTTCAGAATAATACCATAAATAATTTTCAGGATTTTCATTTACAGGATCCAAAATTCCGGATCCGATTTCAATGAAGGCATCCAGTTCTTTCTCCCTGATTTTATCTGATAATCTTAACTTCTGGGAGAAGGGATCAGTAGTATCTGGTTTTTCTACCTCAATCAGGTATGCAGGAAACAACTTTTCCCCTGTTTCGGCATGAATGATTTCTTTATTATTTCTTTCTTCTGCCTGTTTCAGGATAACAGGCGAAAGCTCCCCGGTATGATCAACAAGGACAATTTTTTTATCATCAATATCCTGTTTGTCCTCCATAATGATCATGACCAGAAAGCTTCCTCCCATAATAACCGGAACCAAAATCAGTCCGATGATAAAACTTTTTGTCCTGACAGCCGCACGGTATTCCCGTTTGAAAAGAGTTAATATTTTACGCATTTTCCACCTCCTTTCGTTCAGGAGATGCAATCCTGATAAAAATATCATTTAATGAGGGTTTGGTAATTTCAAATTTTGAAACCCGGGCTTTATTCATGATCGAGGAAAGGATAATCTGAGAATCGGAATCAGGATTTAATCTAACTTCCTGGAATTTTCCAAAATTGTTTACTTTTTCAATTCCATTGATTTTTTCTAAAAATTCAGGACTCATATCTGTTTGAATATGAATTGTGTCGTTTCCATATTCATCCTGAATATCTGCCAGTGTACCATCCAGGACTTTTTTGCCATTGTAAATCATAAATATATAATCGCACATTTTTTCAGCCATACTCATATCATGTGTGCTGAAAATAATCGTAGACCCATTCTTCTGTAAATCTAAAATGGCATTTTTCATTACTTCTGCATTTACGGGATCGAGTCCGCTGAAAGGTTCATCCAGGATTATGACTTCCGGTTCATTAATAATAGTGGCAATAAACTGGAGTTTTTGTCTCATACCCTTACTCAGGGTTTCTACTTTTTTATTAATATTCTCAATTAAATTAAGTTTGGTAAGCCAGCTGTTGATATTCTCATTTGAATATGCACCACAGTTTAATTCGCTATGAAATTGCAATAATTCACCTATCTTCATTTTTTTGTAAAGGCCTCTGTCTTCCGGCAAATAGCCAATATCAGGACGTTCTTTCTCTGTTTTTTTTCCGTTTATCAGAATACTTCCTTTATCCGGATACATTATATTCATAATCATACGGATGGTGGTGGTTTTTCCCG
>CBDUPM010000414.1:0-3337 GCA_965369105.1 uncultured Bacteroidales bacterium
CAATGATATAGGGTCCAAGTCCAAATCTGGTATCAGAACCACTGGTCCATATGCTTTTTGTGAAGTCGCGGGGATGAACACAAATCATCTGGTTTCTCAAAGCACCGGCATCCTTTGGAAGAATTCCAAGGATATGTCCACCAAACACCAGAGGAGTTTGTTGCTCGGAGGCTAATCCATCCTTGGGTTTGAATTGCTGAATTACTTCAACCTGAAACAAGTTTTCATTCTTTTGAAGCTGCAGGACCATCGATCCTGCTCCATATCCCGCTGATAAAAATATCTTCCCGTCAGGCAAGCACACCGGGGAGGGGGCCACTACCTGATGACTCCATTTTGAGGTACTCCACAATATTTTTCCTTCATCCGGTCCTTCAGCTGCAATTCCGCATGCACCCCCGATGGCACTATAAACAAACATCCTGCTACCTTCATAAGTATAGGGTAAAATTGAAGAATGGGACATCATCCAGCCTTCAGGATTGGGTATTTCCCATAAGATTTCACCTGTTTTACAGTCTACCGCGATTACTAATTTTCTGCCTCCGGTAGCGATTATTGCCTTGTCATTATATATCAGGGGACACTGACCTGTATACCAGAAAGGAACTTCTGTGGCATATTCTTTTTCAATATCAATTCCCCATAAGAATTCCCCGTTTTCCCTGTTCAAGCACATTACATGACTCCTGGGACCTATGGTCAGAATATAATCTTCAGTAACTGCCGGAACCGTCCTCGACATTCCATGATTTCTTTTAACAGGTACTTTGTACCAGCGACGCCATAATTCAGTTCCCTTCTCCAGTGAAAAACAGCGAAGCATATCCGAACGGAGCTCTTCGTCGTAGTCCATAAGGTAAACCAGGCCTTTGTAAATCGCCGGACCCGCATGCCCTTCACCTAAATGCACCGACCATTTGATATCGGGGCCTTCGGGACCAAATTTATCCATCAGTTTTACCGGCGATTTAGAAATATTATCATAATCCGTCCCTCTGAATCGAGGCCATGTTTCCTGCAGATCCGAATCCATACTTTCAAATTCTTCAAAAAACTCACCGATTTTAATATTCAGATTTACTTTAACTGTTTCACCACGATTGTCCTGCCCGGGTTCTGAAGTGGTCAGATCTCCTGTGGGATCGGTAAAAATCCACCAGGAAACCGAACTTGCAGCCAGCAGAATAAGTACTAAGGGTAATATTTTTGTGGTCAACAATTTCATCCTGAATTTAAGCCTTTTGCAACAACAAGCTTTCTCAATTGTGATTTCCTTTTAATAAATGAATACACATAGTTAACCGGCTCTTTCTTTTTTAATGTCATATACGAAAAGAAACTCGCCGTGTCTGATGATTAAATAACCATTATAGATCGAGGGATGTGCCCAATGAGGACCATTTCCGTCCTGTATCTGAAATGAACTGATAAGTTTAAAATTTTCAGGTGTCGGTTCAACCAATCCTACATTTCCTTTCTTCTCCTCGTAAACATATAATTTCCCATCAGCATAAATGATGGAACCTTTATTTATCCATTTTTCTTCATATTGAAGTTCACCCTTTTCCCAATCGATGCAAACCCAGTTACCATTTCCGTTATTTTCCCAGTTTGCACCATAGATATATCCATCCACCAATACCACACCCCCGTGATGATTATCAAGATGCTGAGTAATCCACTTTAATTGAACTGCTTTCCCGTCGTCAGACAGCTTTAACATCAGAGCATCCGCATCATATCCGGCTGTGACAAAAATTTCACCCTTATGGTAAAGGGGAGTATTGGTATTATTTCTTCTTCCACGATCTCCGCTATGATCGGAAACCATATCATAACTCCAAAGAATCTCACCATTTTCAGGATCCACAGCAACCAGGTGTATAGAAGTTTGAATAAGGATCTGTTTTTGTCCGTTATAATCAATCATTAAGGGTGATGCATAGGCTCTCTCTCCCCCTAATGATTCGGATTTCCATAACAGAGACCCATTCTTTTTATCCAGCGCAACCACTAATGTTTCAGACCCGGTGGGAGAGGAAATAACTGCATCTTCCGTTAGGAGTATAGATTCGGCAAAGCCCCATCGGTGAAACTTCCCTTTATATTCTTCATGAGTATTGACACTCCATAAAATATTACCATTAGTTTTATCAATGCAGCTGACCGTTCCCATTGCAGCAGAGATATAAATTCTATCCCCTTCACTAGCCGGGGAATTTCTGCTATCCGGAAAAGAGCTTTTCCATGATTTCCCAAAAGCGGTTTCCCAAAGTACATTTCCTTCAACAGATAAAGCAGTCAATACTTCCATACTATCTTTTCTGCCCGTGATATATATTATATTATCAGAAATAACCGGTGTAGTCCATCCCGCTCCAAATCCGTCCTTTTTCAGTATTAATTCCGGCCCGTCTTCCGGCCAGGTCTCGAGCAGATTTGAAGAAGGGTATTTTCCGTCTCTTTCAGGACCCCTCCATTGGACATCCTGTGAAATACCTGTGCTAAAGTTTAAAAGCACAAACAAAAAGATCAGAACAAATAATTTTCCTCTTTCCATTATTTAATTTTATATGCAATTAAAGCCTGTCCATGTCGTACATACAGGACTCCTTTATAAATAGCCGGATGTGCCCAATGCTGCTCCGAACCCAGAGTAACCCTGGTCTTACCGGTAACTTTAAATTCACCGGGATCAGCTTTTGCAAGCGCCAGTTCTCCCCTGTCGGAATAACAAATTAACATTCCGTCGGCAGATATAACCACACCTTTGCCAATTTCCGTTGACTCCCACATATTCTTTCCTGTTTTCCAGTCAATGCATTTCCATTCCCTGTTCATGTCTCCTGAACCATAAAGATATCCGTCAATCAAAACGGCTCCTCCCATCCGGCTGTCCATTGAAATATTTTCCCTAACCTGCTTTACACCCGTACCGGTTTCGTTAATTTGAAGTTTTCCTGAACCTTTTCCGTATCCACTGAAATAAAAGATATCCCCATTAGAATAAACCGGAGTGTTTGCATGAACCGAATATTTATTCGGATGACTGAATTTCCAGAGAAGATCCCCGGTTTTTGCATCTACGGCAAAAAGATGAGACTCTGAATGAGTTGCCAGAAGCTTTTTTCCATTATGTTCAAATAATAGCGGTGTACAATAAGCGGTCAATTCTCCTGTACCCTTGCTGCTCCATATTAAAGAACCATTTTTCCGGTTGAGTGCAATTATGCAATTTTCCTTACCACCCGGAGTTAAATATATAACATCACCCTCAACAACGGGAGTTTCGTTATATCCCCAACGGATAATACTTCCTTTGAATTCCTTCACC
>CBDUPM010000415.1:0-3328 GCA_965369105.1 uncultured Bacteroidales bacterium
AAAACAATTTCTTTATGGATAGATTCCGATTCATGGAACCAGGTGGACAATTTATTTGCCATTACAAGGGCTGTAATTGATCCAAAGGTTGAAGTAGTGGGATTGAGTTCGGTTCAAAGAGAGGTATTACCCAAAGGAAATGGAAAAAGTATGGATTATTCACAGCAATTAAATGACAGTTTATTAAGGCTTTTTCAGAAGTCTTTTATTCCTCATCCGCCGGGGGCATCCGATATGATTAGATTCACAAATAATCCCATCCCGGTAAATTCGGCAGCAACAGAACAGATTATTTCCATGGCAAAAAAATTCTCAAAAAGGGAAAAGCTTAAACTGGTTTGTCTGGGACCCTTGACGAATATTGCATCCGCTGTTTTATCGGATCCTGAAATAATTCCACTGGTTTCCGTGTATTTTAATTCAATGCACTATAATCCCAAAACCAAAGTCTGGAATAAAAACGAAGCCATTTCCCGGAATGATCTGGATGCGCTCGATATAGTATTGAATACAGAAGGACTTGAAACTTTCGTTTTACCGGTTTCGGCCAGCAGTGGAATGCTGATTTCTTCAAATGAAATCGATAAATATATTGCCGGAAAAGAAGGAATTTGGAAATTGCTTTATACTGAATGGAACGCACAGTCCCCGGGTAATTCCCAGCTTAGTATGGATGCACTGGCTTTAATAGAGGGAATAATTGATACCGAGCTTGCCAAGCTTGAGCAAAGACTTTCACCTCCGGAAAACAGGCAAAGAACCGTAAATATATATACCTATATAAATCAGGAACTTATGATTGCAGATTTTTGGAGTGAAGTAAATAAATTCAACCGAAAAGCGGATGCTTCTGATTAGCTTAAATCAACATCCTTATTTTAGCAGGTTAACATATTTTACTATCTTTAAATCGAATTAATTTCGATATGAGTGAATTTATAGTTTCCGCAAGAAAATATCGTCCTGAGACTTTTAAATCAGTAGTTGGTCAGGCAAGTATAGCAACCACATTAAAAAATGCAATATCCAGTAAACATTTAGGGCATGCCTACTTGTTTTGTGGACCCAGGGGGGTTGGAAAAACCACTTGTGCCAGGATATTTGCGAAAACGATCAACTGTCAGGATCTGAATTCTGAAACGGAACCCTGTAATAAATGTGAATCCTGCCTGTCATTTAATGAGTCACGATCCTATAGTATCCATGAACTGGATGCAGCCTCAAACAATACGGTGGATGATATCAGAAATCTCAATGAACAGGTTAGAATCCCTCCACAGGTAGGAAAATACAGTGTTTATATTATTGATGAGGTTCATATGTTATCCCAGTCAGCTTTCAACGCTTTCCTGAAAACCCTGGAGGAACCCCCGGCTCATGCCGTTTTTATTCTTGCTACAACCGAGAAGCATAAAATAATTCCAACCATATTATCCAGGTGCCAGATCTTCGATTTTAACCGAATAAAAGTTCCGGATACGGTAGCTTACCTTGAATACATCGCCGGGAAAGAAGGAATTGAATATGAAAAGGAGGCTTTTCATGTAATTGCACAAAAGGCTGATGGCGCCATGAGGGATGCACTGTCAATTTTTGACCAGGTGGTAAGTTTTTCAGGCGGAAACATCTCCTATCAACAAGTTATTGAAAACCTGAATATTCTGGATTTCGAATATTACTTTAAACTGAGCGATAGTTTTATAAATTCCAATGTATCAGAAGCCCTGCTGATTTTTGATGAGATCCTTGATAAAGGTTTTGATGCTCATAATTTTATTAACGGTCTGGCTTCCCACCTCCGTGAACTCATGGTATCATTGGATAGTCAAACCATTACTTTACTCGAAGTAAGTGAGAATTTAAAGGAAAAGTATCTGGAACAGGCCCGTAAATTTAAAGCCCTCCAAATTTTTGATCTGCTCGAAGTTTGCTCTCAACTTGACCTGCAATACAAATCGAGCAGAAATCAGCGCCTGTTGATTGAACTGGGGCTTATAAAAATGGCGAATCTTTTAGCTGAAAAAAAAAAGCCTGAACCAGCCCCTGCTGAACCTGAAGTAAGTCAGGCAGTTCTTCAAGAAAAAGACAACGAGGAGCAGCTTGAAAAAGCAGAAGAAATTTCAGCAGAACCCAAGCCTCAAAAAAGCCCTGATATTGCCAAAGAAATCGTAGTTGAAGATCCTCCTCAACCATCGGGTAATATAAAAAGGAACCTTGTCCGGACATCCGGAATTTCCATAAAGGATGCCCTGAATCGGGATACAGATTCCTTCAACCTTAAAGAGGAAACGGAAAAGGAAGATATGGATCCGGACAGCGGTGAGGAAAATGAATTTCTCAATGAATTCACAGATGAACAACTGACAAAAGCCTGGAATGAATATGCAGAGAAAATCAAGGAGGATAAACCAAGCATCTATATCAGTATGACCAACAGAACTCCGATCTTGAAAGAAAATTTTAAAATTGAAGTTCATCTTGAAAATGAAAGTCAAATGGATGATTTTAATAAATCTGTTAAGCCATCCATCCTGAATCATCTGGTTAGTGAATTAAAAAATACATCCATTCAAATTGAATCGGTATTAAAGCAGGAAGAAAGCAACGGCAAGAAGCTGTATACCAGCGAAGATAAATTTAATTACCTTTCAAATAAGAATCCGGATTTGATAAAATTAAAGCAGGAATTCAACCTTGACCTGGATTAGTTGTTTTAAATGTATAAAAAACAAAAAAACGCAGGAAATATTATAATTTTGAACATCACCAAAAAATAGAAAAGATATGTTAAGTAAAGCAATGGAAAAGATTCTCAATGAGCAAATTGAGAAGGAAGGATATTCATCAAATTTGTATCTGGCCATGGCAACATGGGCTGAAAATAATGGATATAACGGAGTTGCCCAATGGCTCTATGCACAATCGGAGGAAGAAAGAATGCATATGTTGAAGTTTATTAATTACATAGGGGAAAGAGATTGCCATGCAATCATACCTGAATTTAAGAAACCTCCCCTTGACTATGGTAATGTCAGCGATATGTTTGATGAGGTCTTAAAACATGAACAATACATTAGTGCATCGATTAATGAAATTGTATCAGTAAGTCTGGATGAAAAAGATTTTACAACAAATTCATGGATACAGTGGTTTGTAAATGAGCAAATTGAAGAAGAAGCTACGGTACGGGGCATTATTGATAAACTTAAGCTGGGCGGAAAAAGTAATATGTATTTATTCGATCGTGATATTATGGGGATGAGAGGAGAAGAAGGGGCTGAATAAATTTAATGTTTCGGCCTTTTATGACACCTGCCTGACAAAGGCA
>CBDUPM010000416.1:0-3323 GCA_965369105.1 uncultured Bacteroidales bacterium
GATTGACACGGTAGCAAAAACTGAAATTCTGCCGATGTCTTTCAGCTGTTCTATAGCGGCCTTCACTTCTTCTTCAGAGGGAGGTTCCTTACGGTTGGACATATCCAGTTTACTTTCCAGTAATTTAAAAAAAGAACGGGCCATCTTCTCTGTTTCTTTTTTTTCTGTTGTGATATTCTGAAGGGAAGCATCAATTACAGATTTGGTTTTCCTTGCAAATTCTTCTGTTTGGGCTTTTGAAGGAACTTTTGACGCCGTATAATTCCCTGCTCTGAAAGCCCAGGTTTTCCCCTTAAATAATTTTGTTTTGACCACCTTTAAAATTTCTTTTCTTTGCATGCCCGCAAGATAGGTAAAAATGAAAATGGGAGAATATTTTATTCAATGAATTTACTTTTCCCAAAATTGCTAACTTTAGGAAAGCTAAACTTTATTTAAAATTCCTAAATCTTTCACCCTATGAAAATTCCGAAAAACCTGATAATCTTTATTGGAGTATTTTTGCTTTCATTCAATATCCAGGCTCAGAACATAGACCGCAACCTGCTTGAAAATCATGTTAATATACTTGCATCCGATCAGCTTTTGGGAAGAGGTTTTGGAACAGAACAAGGAAAACAGGCCGCAGATTATATTCGCCTGCAATTTATTGGCGCCGGAATAGAAGCTTTTGTGGATGATTATTTTCACCGCTTTAATGAACGGATAGGAGTCATTAATGTTGAAGGTCAGAATGTAATCGGAATTGTAAGAGGGAGCGACCCGGAATTATCCGGTGAATATATCGTTTTAGGTGCTCATTACGATCATGTTGGGTGGAAACTAAAAGACGGAGATACTATTGTATATAATGGTGCAGATGATAACGCCTCAGGAGTGGCGGGAATAATTGAATTAGGACGTTATCTTGTGAGTCGGAAGGAAAAATTAAAAAGAAGTATAATTCTTATTGCTTTTGATGGGGAAGAGAGTGGATTAAGAGGAAGTGAAAGGCTGCTGAAAGATGGAATAGTTCCTTCAAATAAAATAAAAGCCATGTTCAGTCTGGATATGATTGGAATGTATTCTGCCCATAAGGGATTGGAACTTGAAGGAATAAAGCTTATTAAAAACTATGAATCACTTTTGAAGAAGTCTAAATCTGAAAGCGAAATAATTCTTACAAAAATTACTTCCGATCTTGTTCCAAATACAGATACCCGCCCTTTTGGGAAAAGAGGAATTCCTGCAATACACGCTTTTACAGGATTGGAATCTCCTTATCATCAACCGGAGGACACAGCCGCCGGTCTCGATTTTGATGGAATGGCCACCGTCTGTAATTTCCTGGCAAACCTGAGTGTGAATATGTCCCGTGCAGATGAGATCATTTCCGGCTTTAGCGAACCGGGAGTTGAAAGCGATCGGAATGAAATGAAAATTCTGAATTTCGGTTTAAAAACGAATATCGGAAGTTCTTACTTTAATTATCCCTCCGATTATTTAAGGTCTACCCCGGTATTTGCAGCCGGACTCGGGGCATTCCTGGAGACCCGGATTACACCCCTTATCTCTCTGCAGCCTGAATTCGTTTTTGAAAGAGAAGGAGGATATCTTGATCAGTTAAAAATTTCCCTGTATTCCCTTAGCATTCCTGTGAATTTAGTTCTTTCCACCCCTGATAATACAGGAATGGGGGTACGGGCTTTTGGAAAAGTGGGCGGATTTTATACTCATTCTTTTGGAGGGAAATCCGGAAGCCAGGATATTGACTTTGGGATTTATGAAGAAATGCAATATGGATTTACAACCGGGGGTGGGTTTCAGATTATGAATTTCAGACTGGCGTTTACCTACAAAGAAAGTATGGTCGATTTCACCCGGGATAGAAATATGAGACTCAGGACTTCCTATGTAACGATGGGCTGGGTGTTTTAAATAAAAAAACAAAGGGCACAAGGATGAAAGTGCATTTGATAAGATCTGGTGATCTTTTCAAAAACCTTAATCCAAAACTGTGTACACAGGTTTTCTTAAACCAAACTACCCGATAATACTTCTCCTGACCGAACCAGTTTTTCCATGCCTTTCACAAAAAGGATCATGTCCGGACCTGATTCATTCAGAACCTCCACCTCATCACGGTATATTTTTACTCTTAAGTAATTATCCCTGAATATGATCCTGAATGAAATGGATTTCCAGTTCTCGGGTACATAAGGGTCGAAATGCAGGTAGTTATTTTTGATCCTGAGTCCTCCAAAGCCATAAACCATCGACATCCATGTACCGCCCATACTGGTTATATGAAGACCTTCATCAACTTCATGATTATAATCATCCAGATCCAAACGGGAAGTCCGTAAATAAAATTCGTAAGCCTGTTTTTTATAACCGAGCCTGGTTGCCAGAATGGAATGAACACATGGAGATAGGCTGGATTCATGCACAGTCCGGGGCTCATAAAAATCATAGTTACGCTTAATGGTTTCAGCATCGTATTCCTCTTCAAAAGTGTATAATCCCTGCAACACATCTGCTTGCTTGATAAAAACGGAACGGAGAATACGGTCCCATGACCAATTTTGATTCAAGGGCCTTTCACTTTCCTTTAATTCAGAAACAGTAAGTTGTTCTTTATCAAGAAAACCATCCTGTTGCAGAAATATTTTGTGTTTTTCAGAATATGGGAAATACATATTTTCAATGATATCCGTCCACTGGGACTTCTCCGTATGGTAATCGAACCTGGCATCCTCTGTAATTCTGGCATATTCAGCCGGGTGTTCTTCCATCACATATTCAATAACTTCAAGTGTATATTCCAGGGTCCACAATGCCATTTTATTGGTGTACCAGTTATTATTTACATTGTTTTCATATTCGTTCGGCCCGGTAACCCCCAGCATAACATATTTTCCTTTTACATCCGACCAGTTTACTCTCTGGCGCCAGAACCGGGATATGGCAATTAATACTTCCAGTCCGTATTCAGCAAGGTAGGCCTTGTCTTCCGTATAGCGTATGTAGTTGAAAATAGCAAAAGCAATGGCTCCGTTTCGGTGGATTTCTTCGAAGGTAATTTCCCATTCATTATGGCATTCTTCTCCGTTCATGGTTACCATAGGATAGAGGGCTGCCCCATCTTTAAAACCTAATTTTTCAGCATTCTCGATAGCTTTTTTCAGATGTTTATACCTGTAAATAAGGAGGTTTCGACTAACTTCCCCGGGTGCTGTACTCAGGTAAAAAGGAATTAAAAATGCTTCGGTGTCCCAATAGGTACTTCCTCCGTATTTTTCACCGGTAAAACCCTTGGGTCCGATATTCAGTCTTTCATCATG
>CBDUPM010000417.1:0-3314 GCA_965369105.1 uncultured Bacteroidales bacterium
AGCAACTGGAATTAGATTCAGCTTGATTTTCATAGTGTTACAGCTTTGATATATTAATCAAATATTTTTCTAAAATAATATTAATTCTCAAAAATAACTAAATTTTCGGACATTTTATTGCCTTGCGCTTTATTTTCTTAACATTCCCTATTGTAAGCACCAGCGAGATTTCATGAGCACCCAGGCCCGGTAATTTCACTGTAGGAGACGATAAATGTCTGTCGTAACTATAACGGATTCGAAAGCTTTCTGTTACATATCCTCCGGAAAAAATTATGGAGTTTATCCGGATTCCTACATTTTGCCGAAGCCAAATCCCTATAATTAACTGATTATCAATTTGTCCCTCTAAACCATAATTTATTTGTTTAAATGCATTTTGTTGTTGATAAATAAGATTGGGACTTAACTGAAGAACTTCTTTTCCAAGTCTTCTTTCATAAACGGGAATCAGGGCACCAGCAAAGGCTGTAAATCTCCTGGGAATGCGAGAATTCTCACTGTTACTAACAGATCCTGAAGGTTTTAACAGGTGTGCCATAGATATCCCCCCGTAAAAATCTCTGAAAAATCCCGAAATTCCTGCACTGAAATCAGGAAAAGCTTTGTTTTGTGTTGAAAAGTTTTCAGTGGACCCTGAAATGATTTGTCCGGTAGCCGGGTTGATCATATCTCCAAAAATTAAGTTTTCAGGGCTGACCGACTTTTGAACAAATCCTGCTTCCAATCCAAAATTTACATCTAATTCCCGGCTGACTTTCAAATGGTAAGAATAATCCAGACTCATCGAGTACTCTTTAAAGGTGCCGTCTCCTGCTATATCATTAAAGAGTCTGACTCCAATTCCCCCATTAAGCTCTTCTATATACTGGTCATAAGATGCGCTGTAAGTGACGTAAGTCTTACCAATCCCCGGCCATTGATTTCGGTAATTCACAAAAACTCTTCTCACATCTTTTTCAACTCCTGCCAGAGATGGATTCAGATACAAACGATTGGAGTAAAATTGTGAAAAGGAAACATCCTGCGAATAAAGCTTTTCTGAGTTCAAAAGGAACAGGCAAAGCAGCGTAAATACAAAAAAGTATTTCACAAAAGGAAAATTAGCTATTTTTATGAGCTTTTTGATGGCAATAAAAATTTGTTAAACTGCGTTTAAAGTATCATTAATTCTGTGTTTCGTTGTTATTATAAGGTAGATTTAACATCTAAAATACTAAATAATTGAGATATTATTTCTTTATACTTCTTTTGATTGCTTTTGATCTCTCAGGTCAATCGTGGTATTCGAAGCACTCCATCGACTGGATTCACCCTGTGACTGATTCAAAAGGGGATACCTCAAAAGTATTGATGTTTAGAAACGCAAATTTTAAGGATTTTAATGCCTTAAGCGGTAATTATTTTGGAAAAATCCCATGGGAGAAAGAAAAAGATGTTTTGAAGTTGGAAATATATTCCGTTGAAGCTGAATCTTTTGGAGATCTTTCTCACTATCCTTCTATTCAAAACCAGGAATTTGAAATTGAACATTCAATGGCCTCAGAATCCGGCAGGACTTTCCTTCAGTTTTCGGTAAATCCTTTTCGCCTGAATCGGGCTACAGGAAAGCTGGAAAGAATTATTTCCTTCATTCTTAAGGTGGATGGTAAAGATAAATTGGAAGAGAAAACTTCTTTAACAGGTGAAAAAAAATCTATACAGTCTTCTTCTATGTTGGCAAGTGGTTCGTGGTATAAGATCAGAACCGCAGAAAGTGGCATTTATAAACTCAGCTATAATGACCTGGTTCAGATAGGGATTTCAAATCCTGCGAACACCCGGGTTAACGGATGGGGCGGCACCAGGTTGCCGGAAAATGCCACGGAGGGAACACAGGATGAATTGTTACCGGTTCAGACCTTTATGGAAAAAGGTACAGACGGAATATTTAACCAGGGTGATTACCTCTTATTTTATGCCGCTGGTCCGGTAAGCTGGAAATTCAACAGCTCAGCCAACAGGTTCGGACACGATAAAAATAACTATTCGGATTTTGGGTATTATTTTTTAAGTTCTGAAATGGGTCCGGCCATACAACCAGGGGATGAAATATTGTCCTCAGATCCTGTTTATTTTTCTGAGAATTATGATTATCGGGATTTTTACGAAAAAGATATTTTCAATCCGATTCTTTCAGGAAAAGAATGGTTGGGAGAAAAGTTTGACCTGACAACTCAGCAAGAGTTTAGTTTCAATGTTCCCGGAATAATAACCAGCGAAGAGGTTTCATTGGAAACCATGCTGTTGTCAAGGGCAAAGGATGCTGCAAGTTTCTATGTTTATATGAATAATAAAATTCTGGATACAGTTTCAATCCGGAAAACCAGTATTGGAGATTATACAGCTACATATGCTTATACCAGTAATGAAATTTATTCTGAAAAACTTAACTCTGAAAATATTACCGTAAAGTTAAAATATAATAAACCTGATCCGACCGCTGAAGGCATTCTTGATTATTTGAACATTAATGCCAGGGCGCTGACGGAACTGAAAGAGGACCAGCTGCTATTCAGAGATTCCAGGTCCGTTTCACCCGGAAATGTAACTAATTTCAAGGTCGGTAATGCCAATAATAATACCAGGATATGGAATGTCAATGATATTCATAATATCAAAAATATACCTTTCCAGCTCAGTAATGGAAATGCTGAATTCAATATTCAAACTTCTGAATTGATTGAATTTGTTGCCTTTAATTCGAAGGGTGATTTTCCTGTTCCTGAATATTCAGGAGAAAACCTGGGACTCATTGAAAATCAGGATTTACATAATATCGGCTACCCCGATCTGATTATCATAACACATCCCGGTTTCAGGACTGAAGCCGAACGACTGGCTGAATACAGATTGCAAAATAATGGTTTCCAATATTACATTACGGATGCCGATCATATTTATAATGATTTTTCAAGTGGCAGACCAGACGTAACGGCAATCAGGAATTTTCTCAGGCACCATTACCAGGAAACAGCTGGAAATGAGGATTTGCAGGCTAAATACCTGCTATTATTTGGTGATGGTTCTTTCGAATTTAAAAATGCAGGTGCGGAAGAAGATAATTATGTACCAACCTATCAGTCAGATAATAGCCTTTCCCCTACATTTTCATATGTTTCGGATGACTACTTTGGTATCCTCGATGATGGAGAATCTATGTACAGCGGACTTCTCGATATTGGAATAGGCCGGCTCCCGGTTAAAAGTCTTTCTGAGGCAGAGCTGATGGTTGATAAAATTATTGCTTACGAATCACCAAACAGAATGGGTGA
>CBDUPM010000418.1:0-3314 GCA_965369105.1 uncultured Bacteroidales bacterium
CCCTAAAACTCTCCCCCAACCATAAATTTTCCGCAAAAAGCATCCGTACCATTAAAAGCTTTGAGAATATACATTCCTTTTTGCATATGACGGATATCAATTTCCTTTTTTTCAGGGAAGCCCGACTGGAATTGATCCGTATACATGAGTCGTCCTGAAATATCATAAACAGCTATGTGCAAATTTTCTGAATTTTCCCCGGGTGTAAAATATATTTTATCACTGGAGGGTAAAGGATAAATCTTTAATCCCCGGATATCCCGTGTGCTGGATTCCCTTAAAAGAATATCCAGCATTTCGGAATCCAGTGAATTTCCATGGAATGTATCATAATTGCAATCCGTTCTTCCACTGTTTAAAACCCCAAAAGATCCCTGAAAATTCCATAAAGACCATCCAATATCATTCTCCAGGAAAAAATTCATAAGATCTGAAAGAAATGCAATGGTTATGTCATGAGGGGTTTTATTATAAACCCCGAATTCCTGAACCATAAAAGCAATATTATTTTCCTTGGCCAGCTCCACATTTTTCCTGTATTCCTCAAAGGGTAGCAGGTCCTCCCCTTCCAGGGTTTTCAAAATACCTTTTTCCAGTACAAATTCACCCTGTTTTTTACCCCAGCTGTTATCTGATAAATGCAAAACCGTCACCTGGCTCCCTTTTTTAAAGCTAATGCTGTTTATGGTCATCCAGTCGCCGGCAACATTCTCAAAACTCAGGCTGGTAGCCGCATTCTCCATCGTAACTGAAAAGTCTTTATCCGAAATGTTCTGATAACCCCATTCCGTTTCTACTACAACAGAAAAATCCTGCCCGGTATCAGCCGTGCAAATAAAATTCTTTGTATAAATTACGGCATCGTCTGCTTTAATCTGTAACTTCGATTGGGTAGAAACCTGGTGAACATTCACGATTATTTCTGTTCCCGCTTCAAAAGAACCATGGATGATAAGGGGGCTTTTAAATTCACTTTTCCATGGTCCGTAAAGATAATTCGATACCCATAACATGGGCCACCTGGGAGGAGGCATATTCTCTGACCCGTTTACCCACTCAGCCTTGTAGTGGGTTATATTGAAGGGGTCATAACTGTGCATGGACTGTGCTACAAACTCTTCATCTTTTAAAGCAGGGATCAGGTCTCTTCCATAATTCAAACCATCGATAAACACTATTCTTTCAGGACTGACATTCCGTATCACACTGAGGGCCATAGTCATTACGTTCAGATAAGCCGATTCTGATACATCATTGGGTTCATTGACCAGGTTAAAACTTAAACGGGAAGGAGGAATATCCTGGTAGCGGGTGGCAAAATAATCCCAGTGATTTACAAAGGCTTTTTGTGCCAGGGTATCAGACCATAAATCCAGATCCTGGTTAGCAGGAAGACTCTGGTAATTTACGCAGTAACCCGGTGCCCGGTGCAGATTGAGACAAACATGAACATCATACTTGATCCCCCATTCAATTGCTTTATCAATCTCCTCCACTTCCTGTTCCAGGAAAATATCCCAGTCTCCGGCCTGGGTATAGCTACGGTAGTCAACCGGCAACCGGACAAAGTTAAAACCCAGTTCATTGATCATACTGAAATCATCCTCATCATATCCTTCGTTGCTCCATGACACATCGAATTTCCCCAGTAGGTTAAATCCTTTTTGCCCGGAACAGAAGCTTTGCAGGTCGGTTATGATACTGTCCCCTTCATTAAAGTGGCCCAAAAGATTTGATGGTTGCAGTAAAATGGCGTAAATCAAGGCAATGAACAGACAGGCATGCAGATCGCAGATTTTTTTTCGAAAATGAATTTTATTCATGCTTCACGGTTTATAGGTCTGAAATCAAAACTAAACAATTAGATGAGCATTAGCAAAAATTGGCTTAGGAACTAATTCAGGGTTTATTGCCTTTTTTTAGGATTGCCGGTAAACCGGACAGAATATCTTAATGGCTTCCTGTCTCTCTTAGTTCCGGGATTAACCCCTCCCTATGGTAAAAAGCCGCAAAAGGAAAGAATAATTCCGGGTCAGATTGCCAACAGGAATAAATCAGCGAAACTTTAAAAAGTCCAAAGACTGCTAATTAAAAATGAACCCGGGGGACCGGGACGCGCTGAGCATATTCCAATGGTTCAAAACAGCCCCGGGAGGGATGAATTAGTGAAAAAATACAGCCTGTAGCTTCCTCCAAATAATAAATAACAAGCGGCCGCTTTTTATTAGTTAATATAAAATCTTAACTTAAACTCGGGAAATCAAGATTATTCTATACATGCACGACCCA
Source organism: uncultured Bacteroidales bacterium (assembly GCA_965369105.1). Lineage (GTDB taxonomy): Bacteria > Bacteroidota > Bacteroidia > Bacteroidales > JAGLSB01. The sequence continues at coordinate 2,290 of CBDUPM010000418.1, forward strand.
AAACAGATAATTATTTATGTCCTTGCCTTTACCTGGATTTTATTTGCATCCTCCAATTTCGCAAAGTTTTTTAAAAAAACCAGGCTTCCATTAATAACCGGTTTCCTGATAACCGGGATTATTTGCGGACCACATGTATTGAATCTGATTGAGGCGGAAGCTCTTAAAAATCTTACTTTTATTAATGATATTTCATTGGCATTCATCGCCTTTGCCGCCGGAGCCGAACTCTATCTGAAGGATATCAGAAGCCAGGTGCGCAGCATTGCATGGAATACTTTTGGGCAATTGGTTATTACATTCATCATTGGTACCATAGGAGTATTCCTGCTGGCAAACTATATTCCATTCATGCAGAACATGAATACCGGGACGCGCTTTGCCGTCTCTATTCTGACTGCCACTATCTTTGTAGCCCGTTCACCTTCCTCTGCAATTGCCATTATCAGTGAGATGAGGGCAAAGGGTCCCTTCACACAGACCGTTATGGGCGTAACCGTTTTGAAAGATGTACTGGTAATTGGGCTCTTTGCCATCTGCCTTTCTATTGCAGTGAACATTGTATCAGGTATTGACTTTAGTATTTCGGTAATTGCAAAAGTAATTGTTGAATTAGCCATTGCTTTTATCCTGGGCCTGGTAATTAGCAAATGGATCTCTCTGATTCTCTCCTTCCGGGTAAATTTCTATATTAAATTAATCGCAATTCTGGCCTCGGGCTATGGAATATTTTTCTTTACTCATTTTGTAAATGACCTGAGTTTGGGGTATAAAAACCTGGAAATTCACATAGAGCCATTGTTAATTGCCATTGTTGCCAGTTTTTGGGTCACCAATTTTTCAACTTTCCGGTTGGAATTCCATAAAGTAATCGATATGGCCGGACCGGCCGTATATGTTGCTTTTTTTACCCTTATCGGGTCCATGTTATCCATCGACATTCTTGCCAATGTATGGGTCATTGCCCTGGTTTTGTTTTTAGTCCGGTTGGCAGGTGTGATTACCGGTGCCCACGTGGGAACCAT
>CBDUPM010000419.1:0-3308 GCA_965369105.1 uncultured Bacteroidales bacterium
AACCTGCGCACTGTACAAAAGCAATTTCTTTCGGGAGCTTTTTATCTGAGGGTCTTTCCAGTTTCCCTTGTCCCGGTCCTGAAGGAGAGATGAGTCTTTCAAATTCCAGGTTTGTTACAATATTCGAAAACTCGCTGTAATGAAGATTCTCTATTTTATTTGCATCATAGTTTTCCCATCCTGAGGCTACAATGACACTGGATACTTCAATGGATTTACCGGTGGCCTCTGCTTTTAAATTTATTGCATCATATTCACAAACTTCCCGACATTTATTACAGGCTTCCCCCAAACAAACATCCCCATCAATTACATATTTATCCGGAAAAGCCATTTCATGAGAAAGGTATGCTGCTTTTGTTTTCGATAAATTAAGATCAAATGCATTATTTCTTTCTGCCGGGCATACCTCCGCACATTTTCCACAGGAGGTGCAATTATCGTTTATGTATTCGGGTTTTGATTCAAGCCTGGCAACAAAATCCCCCTTTTCACCTATTATTTCCCTTACCTCTGTCTGAGTCATCAGGCTGATTCGTGAACTATTTTTAATCCGGCGAAAATTGATTTCCAGTCCACAAGAAGGAGGACATAATTTTGGGAAATAATTATTCATCCGGATGACATTTCCTCCAAGGTAAGCTTCTTTTTCAACGAGAATCACCTCCTGCCCGGTTTCAGCCAATTCTACTGCTGATGTGATTCCGGAAATTCCGCCTCCAATTATTAATACGGGTTTTGTTTTCTTCATTAATCCTGAATAATACTATGGTTAAGAATTAATGTATTTCTCTTTTTATCATTTCCCATTCACCCGTTTCAGGATTCCATTTGCAATTGGTAAATACTTCCCAATCATCCTTGATTTCCGGGAAATCGGTGCGGAAATAATAACCGGGCCAGCGGGTTTCTTCTCTGAATAAAACGGATCTGACATGAGATTCCGCCTGCCACATCCGGTGAACATTCTCCCAGCATCGCATAAGTTCATTCAGATCAGAAGCTGCAAGTTTTTCAGAATCCTCTTTCATATATTGCAGATATTCAAGAGCTTTCTCCAATAGTGCCCTGGAAGTTTTAAATCCTACCGAAGCTCCCCCTGCATATTCATCCATAATTTTTTGAAGTCTGAACATAAACATTTTTGGTTTGATGAAATTTGGATTTACATCTTCATCATTCGCATAATCTTTATGTTGATCAAAGGTGTCCAGAGGCTGAAGTATCCTGTTTTTTAACTCTTCTATTTTTTCATCAGATATTTCCGGCATATCAGGATTATCGACACAAAAGGCAAGAGCTGACTTACCTGCAATTCTTCCTTCAGTAAAAGAACCAGATGAAAATTTATTAGAAGAAGCACCGGATGCATCCCCTGCAGCAAATAGTCCTTTAATTGTGGTCATATTGCCATATCCCCATTTATAGTCATCGGGCGCCAGATCTTCGGGTCCGCTTACCCAGGCTCCTGAAGCACCGGAGTGAGAACTGATAAAATAAGGTTCACAGGCGGAAATTTCAGAGGGAGTTTCTTCCGGCATAATATTATGGGACGCCCAGTTAAGAGCCTGACTGATAGTCATATCCAGGAAATCCTCCCAGGCTTCCGACTCCAGTTCTTTTAATTTTCTCTTAGCCTCTTTTTCATCCGGAATATTCGCTGACAATTCGCGGATTGCATCATCGGTTTTCATATAAATGGGCCCATTTCCTTCTTCTACTTCCTGCAACATAAGGTAATTTCTTAAATTAGCAGGGGTAGGTTTAGCAGTCCCGTAAGGTCCCCATTTTTCGAGTTCAGCAGCACGGGTTACCATATAATCTTCTCCTTTGGCATTTACCGCCTTGGCCTTAAAAAGAAGAAACCATGCACCAACAGGACCGTAAGAGTCTTTAAACCGTATGGGAACAAAGCGTACTTCCTGACAGGTCATTTCGGCTCCTGATTTCAGGGTGAAATAGGCGCTGGCTCCTGAATTGAACGGAGGATACCATGACCTTCCCATTCCTTCACCAACTGACCGGGGACGGAATACATGAACGGCGCCACCCATTACATCCAAAACGGCTTTTGCCTTGAAAATATAGAATTTATTTTCCCTCACGCTGAAACCGGCTGCACCCACACAACGATCGCCTTCCATAATGGGTTCTGTAATGAAAATCCTTTCATAGTACTTTCCATTTTCACCCAGTTCGGCAAGAGCCGATTTAGCAGCTTCAGAAACAATATTCTTATAGGATTCCCCATGAATCATTACCTGCCACCGGCCTTCATTCACATAGTTTCCATCATCATCCTTCCAGATGGGCAATCCCCATTTTTCAAACAAATGCACGGATGAATCCACATGACGGGCAATATTTGCAACTAAATCCTTTCTCGCAATTCCCATTAAGTCGTTGGTTACATAATTTACATAATCTTCAACCGTATTCTTTCCTTTCGCGAGTCCGAGGTATAGATTTATAGCTGATAAACCCATTGCAACAGCTCCACTGCGTTCCATTGCAGCCTTATCGACAATGGTTACTTTTTTATTGTGCTTTTTTGCCCAGTGAGAAGCTTCGTAAGCAGCTCCACAGGAAGCCATGCCTCCACCGAGAATCAGTAAATCAGTTTCGACTATTATGGTTTCAAAATCGGATATGTTCATTGTTTGAATTGTTTAAAAAGAATTGTGTTTGGGGTTCAGGGTTCTTCACAGAATTAGCAAATTAGCATTTTAGCACATTAGTACATTAATCTCCTAGCCTTCGTACAAATCGGTTCCTAATGATCCCGGTTCTGTTCTTAAAACCGGACTTTTTAAATCTTCGGTCCCGGTTTCAAATCCGGCATCGGGTTCAATGCTTCCTTCGGGGGTTGTCCGGATGGGAAACTTAAATCGTTTGATTTTTTTATTTCTGAATTTGACGGACCACATGATGGAATCGGAACTTCGCATAGGCTGCACCACGCCGCCTAAAGGCATAAAATCGGCATAACCTCTGACTTCAATGGCCTGGGTCGGACAAATTTTCACGCAGCTGTAACATTCCCAGCACATATCCACCGCACGGTTATAGGCTTTGTTTTTTTCTTTATCAAGGATCATCAGGTCATTAGGACAAATATACTGGCAAGCAGTTTTATCCTGGGCTTTGCAGCCGTCGCACTTTTCATTGATTACAAAACTTGGCATAGTTTAATCGTAGTTTTGGTTTCACACAAACATAATAAATTATCAGTTTGATTTTTTTAAAGTGAAGGGCTTGAGGCTAATTTAAAATTGTTTTAAGGAAGGGGGGTGCTGATGTGCTAAATT
>CBDUPM010000420.1:0-3298 GCA_965369105.1 uncultured Bacteroidales bacterium
CCAGCTATATTTTCTTTTCTTTTTCATGATTTTACATTTATTCACAACCCCCAACCAGTTCACTCTCTTTTATTTTTTTTATCTCAAGGAATTTGAGTTTTAAGCTGTCTGGTAAACTGTTTATTTCATTAAAATATCGTCTTGCCTTATACCTTGTTTCAAACAGCCTGTTTTCCTTTATAGAGATTTTATCCCCTGAAAATTCGGACAGCATTACCTCTTCATACCAGGAATTCATCCCTCCCTTTAAAATGTAATTGTTTTCAAATCCACTTAAAACCAGCAGCGCAAGGGCCTGATTTGAAATTGTCTCCCCATTGGAATACAAGATATTTTTAACTTTATCCTGATCTGTAAATCCCCGGTATTCTTCCTTATAAAGATCCTCAAAGGGAATATTTACCGAGCCTGGAATATTAAATGCCAGAAATTCCTCCCTGCTCCGCAAATCTATAATTTGTATCGTGCTGTCTTCAGAAACAACAAAACCTGCAAGCTCATCAGCGCTGAAATATTTGTCTTCTGAATTAAGAAATGAAAAATATTCATTTAATTCCGGCTGTCTTAGGTTGTTTTCCCTGTCCGGGAGAACAAATGCCGTGAATCCAAATAAAACCAATAAAACTGACAGTTTGGTTCTTACACTCATGTTAACATCGTTTACTTATTTTTAGCTAAGGTTTCCTCTTTTCCGGTATTTAATTTCGGCTTTTTCAGCCAGGTAAAACATGCCCACTGCAATGATAATTATGATAAAAATGAATAATCCGTCACTCATGCCCAGGCTCTCACTTAACTTAACAGGTCCTTTGTTTTGCGCCATGAATAAGGGTTCTAAAATGGGATAAAATTCACCAAATAAAAAAGCTCCAAAAGCACCACCCATGAGATAGAACAATGCGTCAATTTTACCGATTGATAAAGCACTGATGCCCGTTCCTGGACAGAAACCACCCATAATAAATCCTGCTCCCATTATAAGGCCACCCACGATGGAGGCATAGACATAAAAATTATTCACAAAAACAAAGTCCATATCTATTAATCCAAAGTAATTAAGGAATTTAGTACCCAGCATAGCCACGATTGCAGCGGTAAAAAACACCTTCAAAACGGTTGTGTCATACCCGTAGAACATCCCTGCAAGTTTTCGGCTGGAGGAAAATCCGGCCTGTTCCAGCGAAAATCCAAACCCGATTCCAATAATAAAAGCAGCCAGGAATCCGATCCACGGATTTGATTGTGTTATTTCAATAAAAGGCCCCATAATTTTATTTTTAAATCCAGTTTTTTCTAAAGAACCAGGCAAATAAGTATCCTGATCCAAAAATCATTGCCATAGTTACAAACCCGGCAGTTGATAAAACGGCCATTCCTGATAAGGCAGCACCGCTTGTACAACCTCTTGCCAGTTGGGCGCCGAAAACAAAAAACGTTCCGCCCAGGAAGGCAAAAATTAATCTTCTCCGGTTTGAAATCCTGGCTGGTTTTTCAATACTGATTTTCAATCTGCCGGAATAAAGTCCGGATATAAAACCTCCTACCAGCATCCCTGCAATTTCAAATACCAGCCAATTCTTTAATGGATTTTTATTATTCTCAAAATATTTCCCGAAATAAGCCGAATTCTCTGCATGCGCAGGTGATAGGGTTCCTACTGCTGATACCACGCAATATTTAATTCCGCCGCTTGCTCCCAGCCCTCTTCCGGAAATATATATGGCAGAAAGAAGTACCAGTCCGAGCAATAAACCTGCCAGGTAGGGATTCATATAAGCTTTTGTTTTCATTCAATCGGGTATTTATGGCTGCAAAATCATGAATTAATTTGAAAAAATAAAAATATTTGACCTTTTTAACTGAATTAATGTTCATGGATATTACAACTCCAGTTGTTTTAGACTGTTTTTTTTATCTTTAAGGCAAAGAACTGAGAAATGATAGGGTATAATTATATTGAAGAGGAGAATCTTGTGCATGTGGAGCGAACAGAAAAGATAGAACTTCATGATGTATTGGACTATATAAAAAGCCTGGATGAGAATTTTAATGATATCAGGAATCTGGATATTATCGACGATCACCGGGAATCAACTCTAAATTATGATAAAGAAGCCTTCCCTATTTTCCTGGAGGAATTATCATTAAGGCTCAATAAGTACAAACAGGTCAGGCATGCAGTAGTAGTTGACAAACCACTGGAAACCGCCCTGGGTTATATATTTGAGAAGGCATCGCAAAATCTCAGCAATTACACCTGCAAAACTTTTTCTACCCCGGAAGCAGCAAAAAAGTGGTTAAAGGAGTAAAAACCGGGTCAGGAGTCACCCTTTAGCGGGGTAATAGAGAAAGATTGTACAATTTCATAAAATCTGAATAAAAAGACTTTTAGTAGTGCTGCTTTTCACAAAGCTTTTTTATACATTTGTTTCGGTACAGGTTCCCGAATTTTCGGGATGTAAAAGGGAATGCCGTGATCCTGTTTTAAATGAAAAAAAGGAGATTCGGCAACAGTTCCCGCTGCTGTGATTCCTGCCCCGTTTTAAGGGGAGGATTTTAACAATTTGCCACTTTGTTGAAAGCTTGATGAGATCCACTTTCATATGGCTTCAGTTTACGAGGGAAGGCGTTAAAATCAGGATAAGTCAGAAGACCTGCCTGTGCCAATGGATTTTGTAGTCTGCGGCGAACAGGAAACGAATCAGCAATGAATCACCTCCCATCATTGTCTGCTACAAAACCATTCTGTAAGATTTATTGAATTCCAGAGATGGTCTGGATTTTTTATTTGCTTGGTATGGAAAAAATTTGTCCCAAATGTAATTCAGGATATTTATGCAGCCACATTCATATTTTGGATTTGACTGCAGGGATATTTTCCATTCCGGGGAGTCAGGATTTATAATTTAACTAACTATTCAGACCCATATGGAAAAAATGGCTGATGGCACATAAAAGCTGAGACTTTAAAATGAAGAAAATTTTATATAATCAATTTATAGCTTTGAACATACTGATTATCATTTCAGTTTTTTATCCGGCTATAAATATTCATGCTCAGTCTCTTACTTCAGTTTTGGATTATTATCCTGCTCCGGGACAATTTATAAATGTGGAGGGAATTGGCACTCCTGAGGCAGGATGGTCGTTGGAAAAGGAAGAAGGCGGGCTGGTGAGCCTGGGAGGATATGGTGGGTTTATCACATTCAAATTAAAAGAACCCATCAAAAATCATCCGGATAACCCTTTTGGTGTTGATTTTGTCATTTTTGGAAATGCAGCAAAGGAATTTTCTGAA
>CBDUPM010000421.1:0-3297 GCA_965369105.1 uncultured Bacteroidales bacterium
TCTCCCTCGATATGGGGGCATTGATTGCCGGAGCTAAATATAAGGGGGACTTTGAAGAAAGATTAAAAGGGGTGGTAAGAGAAGTCATTTCCTCTGACGGGGAGATCGTATTATTTATTGATGAAATTCACACCCTGGTAGGAGCCGGAAAGTCAGAAGGTGCAATGGATGCTGCAAATATTTTAAAACCTGCACTGGCCAGGGGAGAGCTGAGGGCAATCGGTGCCACTACTCTGAGTGAATTTCAGAAATACTTTGAAAAAGACAAGGCACTGGAGAGAAGGTTCCAGGTGGTAATGGTGGATGAACCAGATCAACAAAGTGCCATTAGCATTTTAAGGGGACTGAAAGAAAGATATGAAAATCATCATAAGGTTCGCATACTTGATGAGGCCATAATTGCAGCAGTGGAATTATCCAGAAGGTATATCACAGACCGCTTTTTACCTGACAAAGCCATTGATCTTATTGATGAAGCCTCTTCCAAACTCAGGCTTGAGATGAACTCATTGCCCATCGAAATAGATGAAATTGAAAGAAAAATCAAGCAACTGGAAATCGAAAAGGAAGCTATCAAAAGAGAGGCAAAACAATCCAGGCTGGAAGCCCTTTCAAAGGAATTATCTGTATTAAATGAAAGACGAACCAGTCTGAGAGCCAAGTGGGAAAAGGAAAAATCCATTTTGCAGTCTGTTCAGGCGGAGAAAGAAAATATAGAAAGATATAAGCAGGAGGCTCTTGAAGCTGAAAGGGCCGGGGATTATGGTAAAGTGGCAGAGTTAAGGTATGGTTCTATCAAAGAAGCAGAGAAAAACATTGAGAAACTGACCAAAAAACTGGAAGAAGAGCAATCTGATAATCAAATGATTAAAGAGGAAATATCGGATGAGGATATTGCGGAAATTGTTTCCAGCTGGACAGGAATCCCGGTAAAAAAAATGCTCCAGTCAGAAAGGGAAAAGCTTTTAAAGCTCGAAGAGGAATTACACAAAAGAGTAGTGGGACAGGATGAAGCAATAGAAGTTATTTCTGATGCCGTGAGGAGAAGCAGGGCCGGTTTGCAGGATGAAAAAAGACCCATCGGAAGCTTTATTTTCCTGGGAACAACCGGTGTTGGAAAGACGGAACTTGCAAGAGCCCTGGCTGAGTTCCTCTTCGATGATGAAGCATTGATGACAAGAATTGATATGTCGGAATACCAGGAAAGACATTCGGTTTCAAGGCTGATCGGAGCTCCCCCGGGCTATATTGGTTATGATGAGGGGGGACAATTAACAGAAGCTGTCAGAAGAAAACCCTATTCAGTAGTTTTACTGGATGAAATTGAAAAGGCTCATCCGGATGTCTTCAATATTCTGCTCCAGGTGCTTGATGAAGGCAGGCTGACTGATAATAAGGGGAGAACAGTGAATTTCAGAAATACCATAATTATTATGACTTCCAACCTGGGCTCACACATTATTTCTCAAAGAACATCAGAGACACCGGGAAGTTTAAGTAAGGAAAAGATGGATTCAATCAATGAAGAAGTTATGACCCTCTTACGAAAAAGTATCCGGCCGGAGTTTCTGAACAGAATTGATGATATCGTAATGTTTAAACCACTGACGAAAATTCAGATCCTTAAAATAGTTGAATTGCAGTTTGATAAAATCCGTCAAATGCTTTTGGAAAAAGGAATAGAAATAAGGATTAAACAGGATGCTTTAGATTATCTTGCAGAGCAGGGATTTGATCCTCAGTTTGGAGCCCGTCCGGTTAAAAGAGTCATTCAAAAATACCTTGTGAATGAGCTTTCAAAAGCATTATTATCCGGAAAAGTTCAAAACAATGAGCTAATTACGGTTGGAATGCAAGCCGGTAGTCTGGTATTTAACTAATAAATATTTTCATAACAGAATGTATGAAGCTTAATGGGCGTATAGAAATAAAAGAAATTGGTGTTGATTTCCTGAAAGAACTCGCCGAAGTGGGTAAACAAACCTTCTTTGAGACCTTTCGGGAATTTAATTCTAAGGAGGATATGAAGCTATATCTTCAAAAACACTTTAACAAAAGCTCACTTATAAAAGAGCTTCAGACAAAATCATCCTTCTTTTACCTTTGTTTTTTTAATGGAGAAGTATCAGGATATTTAAAACTGAATACCGGCTCCGCCCAAACAGAGAGTTTTGATGAATCTCACCTGGAAATAGAAAGGTTATACATCCTGGCAAATTTCCAGGGAAGAGGTTTGGGAAAAACACTCATCGAAAAATCATTTGAGGAAGCCCAAAAAAAGGGAAAGAGTAAGGTTTGGCTGGGAGTCTGGGAAAACAATGAAAAGGCTCTTGAATTCTATAAAAAACTTGGATTTAAAGAATTTGGAAGACACATTTTCATGTTGGGAAAGGATGAACAGACCGATATTCTTGTGAAGAAAGAGATTTAATGGATAGTTCCCCTCACATCCTGCCAATCTAGCCAAAACTCTTTACTGCGTCTTCTTCAGTCTTATAAATTTCAAAAACATTATGTAGCTGTAATAATTTGAACAACTCCATAACTTCATCAGAAATATGACAGATTTTGAAGTAACTATAGCTGTTATTGGCCGTTTTCATAATGGACAGGAAAACACCGAAGCCGGAACTGTCAATAAAGGATATACCTTTTAGATTCAACACAAGTTTCGTATTCGGACTGTTAAACAAGCCCTTAATTTCTTCCTTTACCGGTTCGGAAATTAATGCATTAAACCTGCTTACATTTTTAAAGGATACAATAACTACTTCGTCTTTATTTTCTATTTTTAACATGAGATCTTGGTTTACTAAGTTGATCCTGAAAATCTTTTAATTCCATAACAGCCTGGTCACATTCTGATTTGAAAAAATCGATTATTTCCTGGTAACTTTCCGTATTTTTTGAGTCTCTGGCTGAAACTTCTAGCTCCTTTAATTTCTCTGAAAGAACATGCATTCCCATAATGGAAACACTTGTTTTAGCCTTGTGAGCAAGTTTACTTAATGAGCTAAAGTCTTGCCGGTCATGTAATTCTTGCATTTCAACGCTGAATTCAATTACCTGATCATTAAATATCTGAATCATTTCTGAAATCAGTTCAATACTGTTTCCACTCATTGTTTTCAGGTAATTTAAATCCGTTTTCATGAGAATAATTTAGACATTAAAATACAAAAATAAATTTAATTCATTTAAAAAGAGGAATTAACTGTTAATTAAAAGTAAATTTATTTCTTTAATTTTATTGAATAATGTATTTTATTTACATACAAACTATTTCCGCGGATTTTC
>CBDUPM010000422.1:0-3292 GCA_965369105.1 uncultured Bacteroidales bacterium
CTTCGAAGCATTTTCAATAAGCTCTTTTAATATTTTCTGGTTATCTTCAGCAAGTTTGTCAAATGTTCCATACCTGCTGAATTCATCGGGTAAAGGATTGTTTTTCAGCCAGCCTCCGTTTGCATAATTATAAAAATCATCACCCGGATGGTAATTTAAATCAAGGTTTTTCTTTTCAATTGTCATAAAAAATGGATAAAAAAATAATACTCCGGTATTTTATACCAGAGTATTAACAATCAGTTATGAATCTTGTTTCAGATTCCTGTTTAATAAATTTTAAAAATGAATTTAAAATTCAAGAATTGTGTTTTTAATAATTTCAATGGCTTCTCGTAATTCCTCTTCTGTTATGACCAGTGGGGGAGCAAAACGGATAATATGATCGTGGGTAGGTTTGGCCAATAATCCGTTTTCTTTCAATGCCACACAAACATCCCAGGCTGTTTTTCCATCCTTGGGCTTAATCACAACGGCATTCAATAAACCTTTTCCTCTGACCAGCTCAATCATTGGGGAGTCAATTTTTTCCATTTCATCCCGGAAAATTACTCCGAGTTTTTCAGCATTTTCGGCCAGTTTACAATCTTTAACCACATCAAGTGCTGCAATGGCAACCTTTGCGGCAACCGGGTTTCCGCCAAAAGTGGATCCGTGCTCACCGGGTTTGATGGTTAACATGATATCGTCATCAGCCAGGACGGCAGAAACAGGATAAATACCTCCGGATATAGCTTTTCCAAGAATGAGAATATCAGGTCTGACACCTTCATGATCGCAGGCTAGTAATTTACCTGTTCTGGCAATTCCGGTCTGAACCTCATCTGCTATGAAAAGCACATTTTTCTTTTTACACATGTCGTATGCCTTTTTAACATAGCCATCCTCGGGTACATAAACTCCCGCTTCCCCCTGAATAGGTTCAACAAGGAAAGCAGCAACATTTGGGTCTTCCAGTGCTTTTTCAAGAGCCGGCAGATCATTGTAGGGAATTTTCACAAAACCCGGTGTATAGGGTCCAAAACCCTTATAAGAATCAGGATCGGTAGACATGGAAATAATGGTGATGGTCCTTCCATGAAAGTTACCTTCGCAAACAATAATTTTTGCTTCATTCTCAGGAATCCCTTTTTTATCATATCCCCATCTTCTGGCAAGTTTTAAGGCCGTTTCATCTCCTTCTGCACCGGTATTCATGGGTAAAACTTTATCGTAACCAAAATATTTAGCAATATACTCTTCGTATTCCCCCAGAACAGAATTATAAAATGCCCTGGAGGTCAGGGTCAGCTTTTTTGATTGCTCTATCATTGCATTTACAATGGTTGGATTGCAATGTCCTTGATTTACAGCTGAATAAGCCGAAAGGAAATCAAAATATTTCTTACCTTCCACATCCCAGACATAAATTCCTTCTCCTTTGTCGAGTACTACCGGCAAGGGGTGATAATTATGAGCGCCATATTTATCTTCTCTTGCAATATAATCCTGTGTATTCATTCCAAAAACTTTATTAAATGGGTTAAACAATAATGGCTTCAAAATTAGGATTATATATCGAAAATGCAGCACCCTTTCCCGTAAAATTATGTGCTTAAAAGCAATCTTTTATAAATTATGCCGGATTAAACATGGATAGTATTAGTTCCGGCTTAATTTTGAAGGAAACAAACCTGGTTTTCTGCTGTTAAACTAAAAATGTAAATTATGGAAAAGAAAAATAATCAACTGCATTCCCTGATCAAAAAGCGAAAAAGTATTGTATCTTTTTCTGACAGAGGTGTGGATGAAAAAGATATAGCATTATTATTTGAGGCATCGCGCTGGGCTCCATCCAGCCGGAATCAGCAACCCTGGCGATTTATTTATGCCCTGAAGGAAGATAAATCTGAGTTTGAAAAGCTGGCATCATTGCTGTTTCCGGCCAACCGGCTATGGGCTGAGAAAGCACCTCTGCTTATCCTGGGTATTGCCGAAGTAATTTCAGATTATAAGGACAGGCCAAACCGGTTTGCTTATCATGACCTGGGAATGGCAGTTTCAAACCTTTTATTTCAGGCAACTTATATGGGTCTGTACGTCCATCCCATGGGAGGATATGATGTTGAGAAAGCCCAATCCATTCTGAATATACCCGAAAGATTTGAACCCGCGGCTATGTTGGCCGTCGGTTACCACGGAGAAATTGATAATCTTCCGGTTGAACTGAAACGAAGGGAACTGGCCAAACGAACAAGAAAGGAAAGGGATGAGTTTGTTTTTAAAGGGAAGTGGGAAGGAAATCTTAAGTAAGCAAGTGGTTTCAGGTTAGAATCACACCATATTTCCAAAAACCACCCATCCGCAAAAAATAAAAAACTCTGCTGATACTCCTGATCACCTTTCCACAAGACCTTAGGGACATGTGACCCTCTTCTCCTAAAATCTTGCGGTTAACTTAACATTGAATCTTCTGCTGGTCAGGTAATTGGGAACCGCAAAAACCTCAGGTACATTGGATTGATTGGCCACGGTCCTCACCCACAGGTAGGAAATGGTATTATTTATCCCAAATAGATTAAATATTTCGGCACTTATCCATACCGACCGGAAATGAGAAAAGGGATTTCCTTTTTTTAAGAGGACTCCTTCTTTTTTGAGAATTTTTGAAAAGCCTATATCTACCCGGCGGTAGGGAGGTAATTCATAGCTGTTATCAAAACGACCTTTGGTTGGCCCTCCATATGGGAGGCGCGATCCATAGAGGAAATTCAGACTGACTTTATAATCCGGGCTGTTTGGAAGATAGTCCTGGAAAAACAAGCCAAATGTCATTAACTGATTGGTGGGCCTGGGATAAAAACCGGGTTCAATCCGGGTGCTTACATCGTTTTCATCCCTTATAAAGTAAAAATCTCCTTCAATATCCTCTCTTGATCTGAGGAAAGAAAGGCTCATCCATGATTCTGCATCCTTTACGAATTCTCCATTGATTTTAAAATCTATTCCAACGGTATATCCTTTTGCCAGGTTTTCGCCGGCATATTTTAACCTGACATTATCCACCTTATAAGGTACTAAACGGTCGAGGTATTTATAATAGAGCTCTGTGGTAAACTTAAAAGGCCGGTCCCATGCCTGGAAGATATAGTCTCCTCCGGCAACAAAATGAACCGATCTCTGTGCTTTTAAGCCTTCATTCAAAACTCCGTCTTCATTTCTCATTTCCCGGTAAAAGGGTGGCTGATAATATATCCCCGAACTGAGATGAAACATTAAATCCCTTTCCCATGAAGGTTTAAAAGAGAAATTT
>CBDUPM010000423.1:0-3277 GCA_965369105.1 uncultured Bacteroidales bacterium
AAAATTTGGTTTAAGAATGCCATTTGCGTCATAATTTATATATCTGCATCATAATTTCAATACCCTAATCGAAACTTGACATTCTTTGATTGTTTTTTGTTGAGGCTCAAATAAAAAATTAAATAATCTTTACATTATTAAATTTATGGTCAAAAATTAAATTAAGTATTATGAAAAATTCAATCCATTTTAAAATGAAAACTATTGGCTTTGTGCTATTTTTTTCACTGATATCATTTTCTTCCTGCAATAATGCGGAAAAAACTCAAAGTCAGGACAAGGAAGAAAAAACCGAAGTTAAACCTCCTTCCATGGATCTGATTGCTGCAACCTTTATGGGAAATATTGAAGCAGTAAAACAACATATTGAAGCAGGGAGCGATTTGAATATTAAAGATGAATACGGGTCAACCCCTTTAATAACTGCCTGTGTGTTTGGTCGTACCAAAGCTGCCCTGGAACTAATTGAAGGTGGCGCAGATGTAAACCTGCAGAATAATGATGGCTCTACTGCTCTTCATTGTGCAGCCTTATTCTGTCATACGGAAATTGTTGAATCCCTTTTATCCCATGGAGCCGATAAAACCATTAAAAACAATTATGGAGATATCCCCCTGAATACGGTTATGGCTCCCTTTTCGGAAATGAAACCTGCCTATGATTTCTTTGCCAAACAATTAGGCCCTTTGGGATTAAAGCTGGATTACGAATACATTGAAAAAACAAGACCCATAGTTGCCAGTTTGTTAAAATAAATATATTTACCACATAACCGGAATGATGACAAAGGAAGAAAGAAGATACGATATTGACTGGCTGCGGGTAATAGCTATTGGATTATTGCTGATCTATCATATTGCTATAGCATTTCAACCCTGGGGAGTATTTATTGGTTTCATTCAGAATAATGAATCCTTACTTTCCCTCTGGACCCCAATGACCATGTTGAACGTCTGGAGGATTCCCCTGTTATTTTATGTTAGCGGAATGGGCATTGCTTTTGCCATACGTAAAAGAAACTGGAAACAGCTACTGGGAGAAAGAAGCAGGAGAATTCTTGTGCCATTTCTATTCGGAATGTTTGTTATTGTTCCTTTACATTTTCTTATCTGGCAAAAATACTATAACCAGGATCTGAATTATATATATCACCAGGGCCATTTATGGTTTCTAAAAAATATTTTTATTTATGTCCTGGTGCTTTCTCCCATATTTTTCTTTCTAAAAAAGAATGAAAATAAAAAAACCGGAAATTACCTTAAGAGATTATTTTCCAATCCACTGGGTCTGATTCTCATCATGCTGGTATTTATCATTGAGGTTTTACTGGTAAAACCGGAAAGTTTTGAATTATATGCAATGACAACACATGGTTTCTTTCTGGGCATGACAGCTTTTCTTTTTGGATTCTGTTTGGTTATTTCCGGTCCGGGAGTTTGGAATAATCTTATGAAATGGAGATACTTAACCGGAATATTAGCTTTAAGCTCCTATGTTTTCCGGATTATCTTTTATAAGGAGAATGCACCTCATATTCTTCTCTCCGTGGAATCAAATTTATGGATATTTACTTTGTTTGGATTTGCATACAAATACCTGAACCATCCGGGTAAAACGCTAAAATATCTCAGTCAGGCAGCCTATCCGGTTTATATTATCCATATGTTTTTTCTTTACCTGGGATCCTATTTTATTTTTCCCATGGAAATACCGGTATTTATAAAATTTACCATCCTTTTGCTGTTTACATTTCTTACCTGCTTTGGAATGTATGAGCTCCTGATAAGAAGAATAAATATAATCATGCCTCTTTTCGGATTAAAAAAACAAGAAAAATAATGCGCTTTCTATTGCCCGGGGAATCTGTTCTCAGGTAAAAAACTGATTCCCTGGAAAACAAATTAATGTTCTGTAGCAGAGTATCTTAATCTTTAGTCTTTTCTGCTTGACTTTAGCTAAACTGCGGACTAAATTTATTCTTTTATCAAGATTGAAATGTATTCAACTAAAACTATCATCATGAAAAAAAAGAATTTAAGTTTTTTAAGTTTTTTCCTTATTTTTCTATTTATCAATTTCGGATGCAATTACGATCCTGTCACACAGGCTACCTCACCTGATGGAACAGAAATATCTTTTAGCAATCAGGGAAAAGGAACTCCGGCAATTTTACTAATCCATGGCTGGACGAATGATAAAAGTATCTGGGATTTGCAAATCCCTGGTCTGGCAGAAAAATACCAGGTAATTGCAGTTGATTTAGCAGGTCATGGCAAATCCGGAAATAAGCGTTCAGAATGGCCTATGTCATCCTTTGGAAAAGATATTGCAGCAGTGGTAAATGCCGCCGGATTGGATGAAGTAATCCTTGTGGGCTTCTCAATGGGAGGATCTGCCGCAATTGAAGCTGCCGGTCTGATTCCGGAGCAGGTAAAGGGGATCATCCTGGTGGAGGCCATTAACAGTCCTGATGCAAAATATCCCCCCCCAGTAATCCATTGGGTAGATAGCACATTCATGGATATGATTGAAAACCCAACGGTAGAAAAAATAACTCAACTCGGATTTTTAATTCATAATCCTGAAAAATCTCTTGAAAAGATTAAAAATATGATAGACCGGGATCAAACCGGTTGGAGAGATATGCTCCTGGAAAATATTAAATGGTCAAATGAAAAATGTGCCGAAGCACTGAAGACTTTAAGCGTTCCGGTTATTGCAATAAATGCGGATAGTCAGCCCACCGATATAGAAGGTTTTAATAAATACCTGGCATCATTTGATGCAAAAATTCTTTCCGGAACCGGTCATGTGCTAATGTGGGATGTTACCGAAGAATTTAATAAAACGCTGGAAGAAAGCATTCAGGAAATAATGAAAACGAATTAAATTGTATTCCCGGATTTGATTTTCACTTGATTTCAATTAGGCTTAAAATCCTTAGAAATCCAGAATATTTAATACAGAAAAATAGTGTTAAAAGAAGATTTCTTATTCATTTTTTGATAGTTTTGATTTAAATTATCTGAACTATTATTGATGGATAAGTATTCCGATAAAATATTTTACAGGATTCTTCCGGCTATATATCTTCTGATAGCATTTGTATATATCCTTTTTGTTATAAAACCTGCCTGGTATTATCACCATGTTCAGGCTCCTTTTTTGTTTAGCACTGGTTTTTATTCCCCATATCTGAAATATCCGGGTGGTATTGCAGAATTATTGGGAACTTTTTTCATGCAGTTCTTTTATCCCTTGTATGCAGGTCCGGTTG
>CBDUPM010000424.1:0-3264 GCA_965369105.1 uncultured Bacteroidales bacterium
GAATTTCTTTAGGTTGTGAATAGCCAGAGGCCAAACGGCCGGCCAGACCAGGGCATTTGCAAGTCCAAGGAGAGCAACAAAAATAACAGATGTCATCCCATCCGTAAAAATCACAGCCAGGCTGAAAAAAACTCCAAGAATTGCCGAAATCCGGAGTGCATACTGCTGAGAAATAAACTTAGGAATTAAAACGATCCCGAGAATATAACCTGTTACCATAAAGAACATGGTATAACTGGTGAAGGCTTTTGCTTTTTCCAGTTCAATTCCAAGAGAGTTACCATACCTTATTATCGTATCTCCTGCAATTACTTCTGCTCCAACATAAAAGAAAAGAGCCAGTGCTCCCAGAACTAAATTTGGAAACTGGAGGATATGGGTTTTCCTGGTTTTTGTGGCTTCCTGGATTTCTTCTTCCTCGATTTTTATTTTTGGCAAAGGAGATAATCTTATTCCAACTCCCATAACTACCAATACGATTGCCATCACGATATATGGATTGATCACTCTCCTGGCAAGTTCATCAAGTGCTCCTGACATGGCAGCCTCATTCATTGTTTTCAGGTTTTCAACAAATGCATCCCCATCACTTAGCACATAATATGCCAGTACCAATGGAGCAATACCTCCTGCAACCTTATTGCAAATACCCAGAATACTAATTCTTTTTGCAGCACTTTCTCTCGGACCGATTATGGTAATATAAGGATTTGAGGCCGTTTGTAGTATTGCCAGACCTGTACCCTGAACAAACAAGCCCAAAAGAAAAATATTAAAATCCCTTGCCATTGCAGCCGGAATAAAAATCAGTGAACCTATGGCCATAACCCATAGTCCTATCATCATTCCATTTTTAAACCCGGTTTTATCCAGAACCCATGCAGCCGGAAGTGCCATTATTGTATAAGCAATATAAAATGAAAACGCGACGAAAAGAGCCTGAAAATCGCTAAGCTGGCAGGCAATTTTCAAATAAGGAATTAAAATGCCGTTTAACCAGGTCACAAAACCAAAAATAAAAAAAAGTGCTCCTATGATCAGGATTGGAAGAAAATAAGATTGATTTTTGGGGGATACGGAAGATGTGTTATTCATTCGAAGGAATTTTATTCATAAAAATTAAAACCAAAAATAAGCTTTTGATTTGGGATTGCAGTTCTTTTTTTCAATTTGAACAAATTTTTATTTTTATGCTCTAAAAATCAGGCTATATCGCAATATTCGCAAAGAATTAAATGTTGTATCTTTGAATCAGATCTTAAATTTTCAGTCAAAATAAGGATGAAACGAATTTTCCTGTATCTATTTTTCCTTACCACAATTATCTCCAGGGCACATTGCCAGGATGATCATACATTTTACAGCTTTCATCATTTAACCCGGGAGGATGGCCTGGCACATAACAACGTTGAGTGCATTTTCCAGGATTCTGACGACCTGATCTGGTTTGGTACAAGAAATGGATTGTGTCAGTTTGATGGATATGAAATCAAAACATTTCGGGCTGATAATAATAATAACTCGGTATCAGGAAACTGGATTCTTTCTATCAATGAAGATTCAGAGGGAAATTTATGGATTGGAACCGCGCTTAATGGAGTTAATAAGTTCGATAAAAAGAAAAATATTTTCAAAAAATATGATAGTAATAATAATGGAATCGGAAACAGGATCAATAAAATAGAAGTCCTTGCTAACGGAATGGTCTTACTATGTACAGACAATGGTCTGGCTAAATACCAAAAAGAAACGGATGATTTTTTCGTTTATTTACCCGATCCGGATATTCCCAACAGCTTGAATTCCAGCTCTGTATATGATTTAATACAATCCAGTGATAATACCTGCTACCTGACAAGCTTTCACCCTGATATTCAAATTTTTAATCCGGAAAAAGGCACTTTTAAAAGTATTTCATACCTGAAATCCAGCGAATATAATTCCGACTATAAAAAAAGGATTTCCGAAGATTCGGATGGCAATCTATGGATAACAGCAAACCAACATGGTCTGGTAAAATTAAATCCGAAAACAGGAAAATCAGAACTGTTTTTAAGCAATGACGGAGGTCTGGGTTCAAATATATTAAATGGAAGCCTGGCTGTTGAAGATAACAAACTATGGATTGCAACCGACGGTGATGGTATAAATATTCTCAATCCAACAGATAATTCTTTCGAATATCTGAATACAAAATATACCGATAATTCCAATATTCCGGGTAATCAAATTTATAATCTGTACGTAGATAACCAAAATACCATCTGGTTAGCACTTTACGGAAAGGGGGTTGCTTATTACAATCCTCTGAGTTCAAAATTTAAAAAATCACTTTTCAAACAGGCTGACCTTGAAATTTGTAAAGGAAAATCTGTAATCAGTCTGTTCGAAGACTCCAAAAAAAGAGTCTGGATCGGAACGGATGGCTGGGGTTTGTATTTGTTTGAAAAAAATAGAGACCCGAAAATTTTTACTTCAGATGATAGAAATCCAAACTCCCTCAGCTCGAATGTGATAACCAGTATTGGTGAAGATGAGAAGGGGAATATTCTAATCGGGACTTTTTCTGCCGGATTTAATATTATAGATCGTAAAACTTATTCCGTTAGCCGCTTTATTCAAACCGGAGATTCCTTTGGCCCTTCTTCATCAAATGTCTGGGATATTTTAATGGATAGTAAACAAAGAATCTGGCTGGGACTCCTGGGCCAGGGACTTGATTTATATGATCCCGAACTAAAAATTTTTAAAAATTTCGGGCCGGAATCTGAAGACCTCAACAGGATCAATAATCAGAATACAATGGTTATAATGGAGGATACCGATGGTGACATGTGGTTTGGAACTGAAGGCAATGGTGTTTTTATTCTGGACGGGCAAACCGGAAAGTTAACCAGGATGTTAAAAAACTCATCCGATTCCAGCCTTTTACATAGCGTCATACGTTCATTATTCCAGGATAAAAAAGGTCAGATCTGGATTGGAACCGAAGGTGAAGGCTTATTTGTTTTTCAGAAAAAAAGCGGGGAGTTGAAAAATTACTGGATCAAAGATGGCCTTCCCGATATGATTGTCCAGGGAATTTTAGAAGATGAATATGAAAAATACTGGATTTCCACCAGCAATGGTCTTTCCAGATTCAGCCCTGAAAACCAAGAATTTGTTAATTTCTCTGCTTCTGACGGATTATCAGCCAATGACTTTAATCCCGATGCTTTTATCCAGATCAGCGATGGAAGATTTATTCTTGGTTCAAAGGAAGGG
>CBDUPM010000425.1:0-3262 GCA_965369105.1 uncultured Bacteroidales bacterium
AAAAACAGATGGAGAACGATGAGAGGCCCCTATGGTGGCACGGACAATATAATTCTCGTTTAAACTGTATTTGAAATGAACACGCGGTGTGAAAAGCCATCCAAATTCAGAA
The DNA here is from genome assembly GCA_965369105.1 of uncultured Bacteroidales bacterium. Taxonomy (GTDB): domain Bacteria; phylum Bacteroidota; class Bacteroidia; order Bacteroidales; genus JAGLSB01. The sequence continues at coordinate 113 of CBDUPM010000425.1, forward strand.
TTGTAATCCAGCCTGGCCCCCGACATTAGAACCAGTTTCTCCGGAATTGAATAAGTATACTGAGAAAAAACACCCGGAATATATTCGGTTCTCAAAAACTCTCTGTCGATAAAGTATTCATCATAATTATCATATTGAAAGCTTATTCCGGTACTCAGGTTGTTCCTCGGGTTTTTTATCCTGGTTTGCCAGATAAGGTTAGAATAATAACTTTTCGTTTCTCCTTTATACTCTCTTAATCCAAACAGGCTGTTCTGATCAAAATAAGTGAATGAATTTATCCAGCCAACACTTTGATTCGGATCTTTTGGAAATGCATAACCCAGCTTTCCAAATACCCTGATTTTATTAATTTCTATATCTATACCATACAGGTTATCGGGGTTATCATCCCTTCCGTTGTAGGAAACCTGGCCTCCGATTCTTTCTTCGTTCAACAGCTCAACCCCAAATTGTAAATGAATAAGTCCATCCGGATTATACTCCCACCTGTTCAGAAAATTGAATTGTTTTTGAAGCGGTTTGTCATAAAATCCGTCAGAATTATGGTCCAGCTCAGCATTTTGCGTGGAACCATGAAAAAATATCATCCCGGCCCAATTATTATTTAATCTGAGTCCTGAAGTAATATTCGATTCGTATCTACCTTCGGTATTTGCAAAAAGATTTACATAAAGCAAATCTGTGTCAGCCGGTTTTTTATATTCTACATTGATTTGCCCGGTAGTGGATTCATATCCATTCAAAACAGAGGAGGTTCCTTTGGAAACCTGGATGGATTGCATAAAGGGTCCCGGAATATGACTCAGACCATATCCGGCCTCCGGGCCCCTCATAAAAGGAATGTTTTCAAAAAGAAACTGGCTGTATTTCCCATCCAGTCCGAGCATCCTGATCTTTTTAGCCCCGGACACCGCATCCGTAAATCCCACATCTATAGTGGCATTGCTTTCGAAAGACTCTCCGATATTACAACAGGCAAGCTTTTGCAGGCCCACATCCGTAATAATCTGGGTCGGCATCATGCTTATTCTTGAGTTAATATTGGTCGATTTATTCTTTGAAATTACCACTTCATCAAGCATTCTTGAATTTTCCAGGTAAATTTCCATGAAGGTTTTTCCGGCTTCTATTAAAAAGGTATCCGGACTAAAACCAATATAACTGACTACTAATTTTAAATCCTTTTCCAGGTCCGGTTTATGGATGCTGAAGCTGCCAATGGAATCAGTAATAACCCCCTGGGTTGTTTCCATCCAATACAGGTTTGCATATGGTACGGGTATTTTTTCTCCCAGACTGTCCGTCTGATAAACCTGGCCTTTGAGAAAATGGCTTTTCTGCGAGGATTGAGAAAAAGCTACATAAGTGAAACTGCATAAAATAAAAATAAATATATTTTTCATCTTTAACTTTTTTAATGGTTTATAAAAATCAAAAAAAAGAAAGATGAAAATCAAAGTAAAAATGTGGATGTGAAAACAGGGTCCGGGGGTGAATAAAAATGTGTTATTTCAATTTTCCAGGCAGAAGATAATATCTTACTGGTGTTTGGAAGTTCTTTTGATATGAATAATTGATGCTCTGCCGGATGGAATGAAACCCAATTCTGACTTAACTGGTAATCTTCATCCGTTTCAATGCTTTTTTGAAGATCGATGCAGGTACCTGAATGCTTCTCAGATGATGGTTTTTCCTGGCAACAGCTTTTCATTTCACCGGTACATGCACAATCAATGGCATGCTGTTTCCCGTCGGGAAGGTGAATAGCTGTATAAAGTTTGTTCTCATGTCCACAAAAGTGAAAATGGAAATTTAATCCACTCACCGACAGGGAAATGATAAGAGATAAAAATATAGCCAGTATTTTATTCCTGAAATTCATCAATACAAAAATATATTAAAAACCCCACTTAGAGCCTGTTTATTAGCTATTTGATATTTTTTTAACACCTGCAAAACGGATTGGTTTAAAATAATCCTGTTATTTTTGTTAAAAAAAGTTTGGATCACAGACAAAGAACCATCATAAAGGCATCCTGGATTGCCATATTCAGCAACCTCTTCCTTTCTATAGTAAAAATTATAGTGGGGATTCTCTCAGGAAGTCTTGCTGTGGTAGCCGACGGTATTGATTCAGCAAGTGACATTGCAACCTCGGGCATCACCCTTATAACTGCACGGTACCTGAATAAAGCCCCCAATATCAGGTTTCCCTATGGATATGAAAAAGCGGATACCGTTGCAACCAAGGCTCTTTCATTTATTATCTTTTTTGCAGGAGCACAGTTAGCGCTTTCTACCTTCAGCAGAATTTTTTCGGAGGAAATCAGGGAAATCCCGGGTAAAATTGCCATTTATGTTACCGTCCTTTCCATTCTATCCAAGTATATCCTGTCGGTATACCTTCGAAAAACCGGTAAATCGGTTCATTCAACCATGCTGCAGGCAAATGGAAAGAATATGCAAAATGATGTCCTGATTTCGGCATCGGTTCTTACCGGTCTGATTTTTATCTATATTTTTGAACTTCCTGTCCTGGACCTGATCACGGCTTTTGTGGTAAGCCTATGGGTAATGAAATCGGGAATTGAAATCTTTTTTAAATCAAATACCGAGCTTATGGACGGGATGAAGGATCCGGTTTTATATTGTGAAATATTTAATGCTGTAAAGAAAGTAAAGGGGGCGCAAAATCCACACAGGGTCAGGGTCAGAAAAATCGGAAGTTTTAACATGATCTCAATGGACGTGGAGGTAGAGCCATTTATGACCGTTCAGGATGCTCATGAAGTTGCCCGTAAGGTTGAAAAAGAAATTAAATCCAGTTTACCGAATGTATACGATATCGTAGTGCACATAGAGCCCCTGGGAAATGAGGAAAAAGGTGAGAAATTCGGGATCCGGGAAAGTGATGTGGAAGACTACATGTAATAATTTCATACCTTTGTGTCTTTAATTCCTAAGTTTTAGTAATGACTCATTATGAATATAACAACTAAAATGAAAATGGCAGATGTAATTCATTTGAATTATACTTTGCTGCCTGTTATAACAAGATTTAATATTGAATTGGGATTCGGAGACCTTTCCGTTGCAGAGGTTTGCACAAAACATAAGGTCAATCTCGATTTCTTTATAGAAATTACC
>CBDUPM010000426.1:0-3261 GCA_965369105.1 uncultured Bacteroidales bacterium
AACAGAAGATTTAATAATGGAATACCGGGAATTGACCAGACCCGTGGAACCTGATTGTGCTATAGGACGGGTCTCAAGGATGGATGCTATAAATAATAAAAGTGTTACGGAAGCATCATTGAGGCAGGCAGAGACTAAACTTATAAATTTAAAAAGAGTTTTGGATCAGCTTGGAACAAAAGATTTTGGTGTGTGCCTGAAATGCAGAAAACCCATTCCGATTGGCAGGATAATAATTAAGCCAGATAGCTTGTATTGTGTGGATTGCGCGAGTTAAGCCATGGGTTTCGGAGTGTGGGACCGGAGTTTTCGCATTCCCTGAATCCGGAAAGCACTGAATCCCTTTTTAAGATTCCGGATTAAAAGCGGGTTTATAAAACCCAGTTTTTTCGTGTGGTGCAAAAATTCAGATTTTCTAAATATTTCAATAATGAAACAGAGAATACCTGAAAGGTCTGTTAGTGATATTCTAACCCGGGCAATTGAAATTTCTATAATAAACCGGGAGGAGGATACCGCTGTAATGTTTTATGATCTGGATTTTCTGCAGGAAAGATTAGATGAACTGAATTATCGATTTCCCGAAAACAGCCTTCATGCAATTGCGGCCAAAGCAAATCCACTCATAAAGATGCTTGAAATAATTAAAGCGTCGGGGTTTGGGATTGAAGTAGCATCATTACCGGAATTATATCTTGCAGAGAGAACCGGTTTCCCGGTCGATAAAATCGTTTTTGACTCTCCTTCTAAAACGAAAAAAGAAATTAAACATGCTCTGGATCTTGGAATCCGCATAAATGCAGATTCATTTTCTGAATTGGAAAGAATTAAGGAAATTTTGGATAAACAGAGCAGCTCCAGTCCAATCGGGATCCGGATAAATCCCCAAACCGGCACGGGAGCCATTGAATCGACCAGCGTTTCCGGAAAAATATCGAAATTCGGAATTCCCATTGATACCAACAGGGATAAAATTATCGATTTTATTTTAAACAACAACTGGGTCAGTACCCTCCATCTGCATATTGGATCCCAGGGAATTCCAATAAATATGCTTGTTGAAGGGACTGCAAAGCTATTCCACTTTATCAGGGATATAAATAAAATATTAGAGGCTAAAGGTTTCGTTCACAGGATCAGAAGTTTTGACATAGGCGGTGGACTGGCTGTTTCCTATCATCCTGATTCACCAGCGGAAGGCTTAGGCGTTTACAGGGAGAAACTTGAATCGGCTATTCCCGGGATTTTCAATGGAGAATTGCAGATTATCACAGAATTTGGCAGATATATTCATGCCAATACAGCATGGGTTGCATCCAAAGTTGAGTATGTTAAAAAGGAAAAGGACTATCATATTATTATGACACATCTTGGAGCTGATTTTTTCTTAAGAAAATGCTATAATCCGGAAGACTGGCATCATCATATTTCCATTGCAGACCAAACTGGACGAATTAAAACAGGCAACAGAACTAAAAAATACATCATTGCCGGTCCCCTGTGTTTCGCCGGAGATGTAATTGCAAAAGATATTGAGCTGCCGGAAGCAAAAGAAGGAGATTATATTATCGTACATGATGTTGGGGCATATAATCTAAGTATGTGGTCGCGTTACAACAGCCGGCAGATACCCATGGTATTGGGGTATTCGGAAAAAAAGAATGAATTCAGCCTCCTTAAAAAAAGGGAAACACCGGAAGACCTCTACCAATTCTGGAAATAATATTTTATTCGTATAAATGGTATTTTTGAGATAATTTACGGAAATCCTCGACCGATCGATACCAGGCGGGTTTTAATTCATCAAATGGGGTATTTTTCATCAGGGACTTTCTGAAAAAATCAGATCCGCATCCGTAATCAAACATTTTATACCGGTCTTCTTTGCCGCGGAAAATATCGAAGTCAGGATCTGTTTTACGGGCTTCCTGGAGAAAATAAAACTGGATATCCGTAAGTATGACATTCTTAAAATCCGTAATATGTATCTGAACACCCTGTAATTCCATTCCTTTTTTAGGCATATAATAAGGTTTTAAGAATATGGGTCTGAAAATCACCCCTGGAAGATTTAAGGCATTCATTGATTTTGATAATTCCAATGCATCCGTATTTTCGGTGACCAGGGTTTGAAAAGGAAGGGTATATCCGATTCCAATCAGGTTAGGATCAATTTCGCCAATAATCCCGGTAGATGCATAATAAAATGCCGTTTTCCAATCGGGGATATGGGGAGAAGAAGGGACCCAGCTTAATCCGGTTTCGCCAAAGATCATATTTCTGTTCCATCCTTTCATCCTGACCACTTCCAGGGAACATTTTTTCCCATTTTCCAGCAGCCCCTCTTCGTTTAGCAGGATAGCCAGCTCTCCACATGTTAACCCGTATATATATGGAATACTAAACTGACTTACGAAGGAGAAAAAACCCTCTTCTACCAATGGTCCCTCAATTCTTTTACCTCCGAGAGGATTTGGCCGGTCCAGTATGATAACCTCTTTGTTAAATTCTGCTGCTGCCTCCATAACCTTAGCCATAGTGCTGATATAAGTATAGGACCTCACCCCGATATCCTGTATATCATAAACCAGGACATCTACATTACTCAGGGCGGTTGAATCAGGTTTCCTGTTTTTTCCATATAGAGAATAAACGGGTATTCCTGTCTTTGCATCCTTTTGATTTTCGATAAGATCGCCAGCTGAAAAATTGCCCCGAACCCCATGTTCAGGGCCAAACAGAGCTACCAGGTTCAGTTTTTCCGATTCGAATAAAATATCCACCGTGGATTTTAGTTTCGAGTTCACTCCTGTTGGATTGGTGACCAATCCTATCCTTTTACCCGCAAGAAGATCAAAATGATTTTCTTCCAGGACTTCAATCCCGAGTTTGAAACTCTCACTTTGCTTTTCAGGATCAGGCTGATATATCTGGTGGTTTATCTGAGCCCCCAGCCGGGCAGAAAAAATGCAGACCAGGAAGCATAAAAAGTATTTATTCATTGAAAGTGTATTTGCATCTTTCAAATTTAATGGTTTCAGAATGAAATCATTGCTTTTGGTTTTGGTTTTTTTTAGTTTTTTAGTTTCCGGACCATAATTTACCCGGCCCTGTAATCAAAATCTGCCGGTTAATTTTGGTTTAGATCCTTTATATACTTGAATGACTTTACCAATGAAGTTTCATCTAATTCTGAAGGCCAGTATTCCAGTCCAAATGTACCTTTGTAATTAGATTCATTAATAGCCTGAAATATGGTTT
>CBDUPM010000427.1:0-3242 GCA_965369105.1 uncultured Bacteroidales bacterium
TCAACCGAATTACCTTGCTGGAGTGCTGGATATTGATGCTTCACGGAAGGCGGCACGTTTTGTAAGATTTTGCGATGCCTTTAACATTCCGATTGTAACCCTGGTGGATGTTCCCGGATTTTTACCCGGTTCAGCCCAGGAATACGGAGGAATTATCATTCACGGTGCAAAACTGATGTTTGCTTATGGGGAAGCCACGGTTCCAAAAATTACGATTACCCTGAGAAAGTCCTACGGTGGTGCCCATGATGTTATGAGCTCCAAGCAGTTAAGGGGAGATCTTAATTATGCATGGCCAACCGCAGAAATTGCTGTAATGGGACCAAAGGGAGCTATTGAAATACTGGAAGGAAAGAAAATTTCTGAAATGGAAGATCATGATGAAATCCAGGCCTATATCGCAGAGAAGGAGGAGGAATACCGGAATAAATTCGCTAACCCATATGAAGCAGCCCGTTATGGATATATTGATGATGTTATTGAACCCAGAAATACCCGGTTCAGGATCATCCGGGCCCTGCAGACTATGAGTACCAAAAAGGAAATGAATCCCCCTAAAAAACACGATAATATTCCTTTGTAGGGGGAAGAGAGAATGTGCTGATGTTTTAAAGTGCAGAATTGCTGAAATCGAATGAGTCACTCGGCACCGGAAAAGGATATAGCACATGAATGCTTAGACAATATAAAAAATTAAATAATGGGAAATATAACAATCAATGAACTGGTAATTGCGGTAGTGGGTTATATTACTGTTTTTGCGGCGCTTGCCTCTTTATACGGACTTTTCAGGTTATTGCCCAAAATAATTTACATGAACTTCAGGAGAGGTAAATTAAAAAAGGGAGAAAAGGTGGCTGAACAGGATGAAATGGTACTCTCAGGGGATGAAACCGCTGCCATCTCAATGGCTTTGCACCTGGTTTTTGATGAAATGCATGATGAGGAAAGCGGGATTTTGACCATTAAGAAAGTTTCCAAAGCTTATTCTCCATGGAGCTCAAAGATTTATGCCGTAAGAAACCAGTTTAATCGAAGATAGGCCCTTCAAAATTTAAATAAAGAATACTCTAAAAGATATGAAAAGCTTCAAATTCAAAATTCACGGTACGGAATATAATGTTGATGTGAAGGGGATTGAGGACAATTTAGCACAAATTGAAGTTAATGGAACTTTATATGAAGTGGAAATTGAGAATAAAATTAAAACCTCCAAAACTCCAAAGCTGATAAGACCCGTTGTTTCAGGTCCGCCAAAACCTACCATTGATAAGCAGGAAAAAGGTAGCTCTTCACCGGTAAAAGCACCTCTTCCGGGAAATATCCTGGAAATATTGGTAAATCCTGGTGATATAATTAAAAAGGGTCAGAAAATCCTGATTATGGAAGCTATGAAAATGGAAAACCAGGTATTGGCCGAGAAGGATGGGGTGATCGAAAAGATTTTGGTAAGTCCCGGACAGGCAGTTCTGCAGGGAGATGTTTTAATTGAAATTATTTAAAATGAGAAAGTTACTAACCATTGCTTTTATACTGATTGTCATAAGTTTTGTCCGGATGGCCTTTTTTCCTCAGGGTTATTTTAAGGATGCAAAAGCTGATATTTCGATAGAAAATGCAGAACAGTCATCCCCGGAATATACAGATTCATCCTCTACAGAAGTTTTTTCCCTGGTAAAGAAGGGGGTAGGGAAGTTTTTCAATTATTCAGGATTTAAAAATGCTACTCCGGGTCATATTGTCATGATACTGGTGGGACTTTTGTTTATTTTTTTAGCCATCCGCTATGATTATGAACCCCTGTTGCTGGTGCCCATCGGAACGGGAATTATTATCGGAAACATTCCTTTTCTCCAGGGCGAGGGAATTAATCTTCAGCTGGGGATTTACCAGGATGGAAGTGTATTGAATTATCTCTATTTCGGGGTTGTTAAAGGTATTTATCCTCCCCTGATATTTCTTGGGATTGGAGCTATGACAGACTTTTCATCCCTGATCTCACGACCCAGACTCATGATTTTAGGGGCCGCAGCACAGGTGGGTATCTTTTTAACTTTCCTGGGTGCTCTTTACCTTGGATTTCATCCCAGAGAAGCCGGGGCTATAGGGATTATCGGCGGAGCGGATGGTCCAACAGCTATTTTCTTATCCTCCAAACTGGCAAACGGACAGGATATTATTGGAGTTGCAGCAGACGGCACGGATATATTTGTTAAGAATCTGATTGGCCCCATCGCCATTGCGGCCTATTCCTATATGGCCCTGGTACCGGTTATTCAGCCTCCCATTATGAGACTCTTAACTACCAAACGGGAAAGAAGAATTAAAATGAAGCCTCCCAGGGCTGTCAGCAAGCAGGAAAAGATCCTTTTCCCGATTATCGGACTGATTCTGACGGCATTCATTTCTCCGAGTTCCTTACCATTGCTGGGGATGCTGTTCTTTGGAAATCTGTTAAAGGAATCAACGGTGACCAAAAGGCTGGCCGATACTGCCCGTACATCCCTGATTGATATTGTGACCATCCTTCTGGGAATAACAGTGGGAGCTTCCACCCAGGCAGATGTATTCCTGACAACCGATTCTTTAATGATATTCGGACTTGGAGCCCTTTCCTTCATGATAGCCACTGCCGGAGGTATTATGTTCGCAAAGGTCATGAATATTTTTTCCGGAAAAGATAATATTATCAATCCACTGATTGGAGCCGCGGGAGTTTCAGCTGTTCCCGACAGTGCCAGGGTAGTGCAAAGTATGGGATTAAAGGAAGATCCTTCCAATCACCTATTGATGCACGCCATGGCGCCAAATGTTGCGGGGGTGATTGGTTCGGCGGTTGCAGCAGGAATAATGCTCAGTTTTCTTTTATAAAAAAGGGCAGGTTATTTTCCACCCTTCAGGAATTTTTATTTTTAGTCCATTGGTCCGGCAAAAACATTATTGCAATGTCGGGTATTGGAATAAAATATCCACTCAAACTGAATACTTATTCACTTTTCATTCTCCCTTAAAAAGCAGCAATTCAAAATTCAATAGAATGTTTAGGGTTGAATTTTGGTAAATGTGAATTATGGGGTTTGGGAATTTCTATTAAAAAGCAGAAATATTTGATCAGAAAAAATGGATATTCAACAGAACTTCTGGGATTTAATTTTCCATCACTTGTCTTTCTTTTGTTTTTAAAATATAGGCAATAATAAACGTCAGTTTCATGGCTATTCCGGGTCCCATTAAAAAGTAAG
>CBDUPM010000428.1:0-3234 GCA_965369105.1 uncultured Bacteroidales bacterium
CCAGTCCCCAGTCCATAATGGGAATTTCAAAGCCCAATCTGACTCTTTCCTGGTCAGTAGGATTCATATATACATTGCTAAATTCATTATCCACTTTGGTTAATCCGAAACTTGCAAAAAGAGTGGCATTTAAGCCCTTTTCTGATTTGGTTCTTTCTACATCCTGACTAGCCTCTAAAAGCTGTTGCTGTCTGTCCAGTATATCCGGATTGTTGGCCCATGCCTGCTCAAGTGCCTTGTTTAGTTCAATATTCATATCCGGGATATCTTTCGGGATAAGGAGTTCAATATTATCATCCTGGTTCAGGCCGAGAAATGAATTCAACTGGAATTTTTTAATCTCAAGGTCAATGTATGCCTCATTGAGAGCTGTGCCGGTATTAAGGTAAGCCAACTCCATTTGAAGTAAATCATTTTCTGCAATGGTTCCCAGCTGATATCTTCCTTTTGCTATCTGGAACAAGGTATCTGCATTGGAATGATTCACTTCTGAAATTTCAATATTTTTTTGGGCCACCGCCAGATCGAAGAAATAATTAACTGCCCGGATGGTTACATTTTCAAGGCTTTGAATATATTCTTTTTTTGCTTTTTCATATTTTAAAGGTTCAATTTCCTTCAGCCATTTTAATTCATTGTAACCATTAATGGGTTGTCGCAGGCCTATATCCAGGGGAGTGGATAAAAATGAGGTTCCTCCTTCATCGCCCAGAATATCTATTCGCTGGAGCCCGGAACTCATGTAAATACTTCCTCCCGTAAAGCCAATGTTCTGACTTAATTCAAAATTGGCGGATGAATTGATCCGGTTCCTGGGAACAAAGACTTCTGAACCATTGTCCTGGATATTACTTTCAATAGAGCGGTTCAAATCCGGAAGAACAGAATTCAGTGTTAATGAGGGTAGAAATTCTGCCTTGTGGGTTCTGAACTCCCAATAACTTTGTCGGAACCTGTGGCGAGCCATCACGGCCATGGGTGCTTTTTGCCTGGCAATGTATATGATTTCATCAAAAGTATATTGCCTGGTTTCCTGTGAACTGGCATGACCGGTAAAAATTAAGCTTGCCAGAATTAAAAAAACAATTCTTTTATTCATAACGTAAGGATTCTATAGGATCTTTTTCAGAGGCTCTTTTTGCGGGTGAGTAACCAAAAATAATTCCCACTGAGGCTGAAACAATAAATGCAACAATAACGGAAAAGGGTGAAATCAGGGTGAGTATTCCGGAAAATTCCATGATGAGTTTTGCTGATACAATCCCCAGGATTACCCCTATTATTCCTCCTGAAACACTTATAAGGACTGCTTCCGCCAGAAATTGAGCGACAATATCATTTTTCTTGGCCCCGATTGCCAGGCGGGTTCCGATTTCCTTTATTCTTTCCATCACGGAGGCAAACATAATATTCATAATTCCAATACCCCCAACCAATAAGGATATACTGGCAATTGCTCCCAAAACGATATTGAAAATATCTTTTGTTCGTTGCTCCTGTTTCAATAAAAGCTCGGGAACAGTGATTTCAAAATCATCTACTTCCTGGTGTCTACGTAATAATAAACGACTTAAAATCCGGGTGGAAGGATCCAGTTCTGAAGATTCATTTACCTGGACAATTATCTTATCCAGCTGGTGATAATTCTGATCGGTATTTTGAGCAGGAGTGGCACTTACGGAAAAGAAGAACCATCCCATCCTGCTGCTGGTTGTTTGTGTTTTTGTTGAAACCAGTGCCCTGTTTTGAAATCGAAGCAACATGGTTTTTACCGGCACATAAATATTATCATTCATCACATTAATACCGGTACTTTCAAATCCGGAAACCTTAATATCATTTCTTTCGAGTACCCCTACAATTCGCAGCCATACTTTATCAAATTTGATATATTTACCCACCGGGTTTTCACCACTGAAAAAGGTTTGCGCAATATTTGCCCCGATTACACAAACAGTAATTCCGTTTTCTTCCTGGTAGTCATTAAATATCACACCGTTGGAAAGCGAGAGGTTGAATATTTCAAAATATTCATTGCTGACTCCCAGAAGTTTGGCTGTCGATCTTTTCCCATTCTGAACCACATAGGAATTCAATGCAATTTCAGGGCTCATTTGTTTTACCGAAGGAAGTACTTCTTTGATAGCTTTGACATCATTGATATGAAGTCCCGGAGAAAATTTTGATTTCTGTCTTTCACCCCCATTTTCATCCTGAGAGGACGAACCCCCGGGGGTAACAATTGGAGTGATCATAATATTGTTGACTCCCACCATCTTGATTTGTTCAAGGATTTCCTGCTGGGCACCCTTTCCAATTGCCAGCATACTGATAACCGCTGCAACTCCAAAAATAATTCCCAGGGCCGTAAGGAAACTTCTTAGCTTATTGGCAAGAATCGATTCAAATGCAATAATTATATCATGAAAATATCTGCTAATCATCTGTTAGGTCTTTGGCGATTAAAATTCTGAGGTCTTTGACCATTCCGTTTGTTTTCGGAATCTTTTATTTCTCTTTCCTTTGCCTCCTTTTTTAACCTTTCTTCCTCTGCTTTTTTTGCCATTATAATTTCAATGTTTTCTTTACCGGTTAATTTAAAACCTTCGGGTTCATCAGGAATAGAAAGGTAAATCTTTTCTCCTTCTTCAAGCCCCTTTTCAACAATAATAGAATTCTCATTTGCCATTCCAAGAACGACGATATGCTTGGTATGATTGGTTTTATAGACAAAACTTAAACTATCGTCAATATGAACCGCTTCCAGGGGAACATGGAGGACATTTGAAAAAGTATCCGTTATGATTTTATTACTTGTTGTCATGGAAGGCCTTAAAAGTGGGTCAGTACTGTTTAGCCTGATAACCACTTCAAACACTTTGGCATCGGTATTTGGAAGCTGCTCACCAATATTTGCCACATCAGTTACCACACCATTAATCTGCATATCCGGAAATGCATCCACTCCTAATCTTACAACCTGATTTTCTTTTACTTTGGAGATGTCTATCTCATTTACATAGGTTTTGGATACCAGGGTAGATAAATCAGGCAATGTAGCAACGGTTAAATCCCACGAACTAATCTCTGATCCGACAGTTCTTTTTTGTCCGTTCCATTCTTTCTGATAAATTACCATACCCGGGGCCGGAGCGTATATATCGAAGTTTTGCAGTACTTCATTCATTTCGGCGGCAGTTCTTTTTTGTTTGGCGAGTTCGATAGATACTTCCC
>CBDUPM010000429.1:0-3231 GCA_965369105.1 uncultured Bacteroidales bacterium
TAAGTCTTATAAATTTATTGTTGCAATTTCAGGTGAGTCGGGAGCAGGTAAGTCTGAAGTGTCTCATTCCCTTGCTCAGTTGCTGAAAAATCAACATATCAGGGTGAAAGTTCTCCACACGGATAATTACTATAAAATACCTCCTTTGCTCAGGTCCGAATGGAGAAGAACGAAAGGTTTTGATAGTGTGGGTATTAATGAATACGACTGGAATTTGTTACACCGGAATCTTAAGGATTTCAGGGAAGACAGGGAGTCAATGATGCCCTGTATTGATATTATACCGGAACAGGTGGATAAATTAATAACAGATTTTCAAAAGATAGACTTGCTGGTTATCGATGGTCTGTATGCCCTGAAAGCTGATGATATTGATCTCCGTGTATTTATTGACCTGACCTATCATGAAACAAAGCTGAGTCAGATTGTCAGAGGGAAAGAAGTTATGAATGAATTCAGGGCCAATGTTCTGGAAAGAGAGCATCAGAATGTCAAATCTTTGAGACCATTAGCTGATCTTATCATTGATAAGTCCTATTATGTAACAGATGCCAAAACCGGAGAGGAAGTTTGATTCCAAAGATTTTCGTAATTTTATTTCCGGAATATAATTTACCCCCGGATGAATAAATGTGTTTTCTTCCTGAATCTGTTTTTGATCTTCTCATTTCTAAAACCGGAACCCATACTCTCCCAGGTTACCGGAAAGCCATTAACCATAAATTTTTCAAAGGATATTTATAAGGGTCATAGCCAAAACTGGTCGTTGACAAAAACAGAAGACGGAATCCTGTATGTGGGAAATAACAAAGGTTTGATCCGGTTTGATGGTTCTAACTGGGATATATACAGCCTGCCTGAACAAATGGTAGTCCGGTCAGTGGCAGTTGGACCGGATAATAAAGTATATGTTGGGACCTACGAGGAATTTGGATACTTTAGTTATGACGGGAAGGGCAACTTTCTTTATACATCCCTGACTGATAATTTAGAAGAAGGTTTTTTTCATAATGATGAGATCTGGAGAATTATTGCTTTAAAAGAGAAAATTTATTTCCAGTCCTTTAATTCCATTTTCCTGTATGAAAAAGACACGATTAAACGAATTGATCCCGAAGGCACCATTGTATTGCTGCTTGAAGCTGATGAAAGGATTTTTATTCACAAGGTAAACATTGGATTATTTGAATTGATGGATGATTCACTTGCATTCGTTAAAGGGACAGAAGTACTCGGGAATGATGAAATAAAACTGATGTTCAAACTGGAAGAAAATGTATTCCTCCTGGGAGCTGCCAACAGTGGATTGTTTTTACTCGAAGGTGAAGAGTTAAAAGAATGGAAAATTCCTGAGAAGGAAAAAATAAGGAATGCAGAAGTAAATAATGGTATTTTATTGAAGGATAATATTGTAATAGGAACCATTGTGGATGGCTTGTTTATTCTTGACATGAAAGGGAATCTGATTGATCATCTGAATACATCCAATTTTTTACAAAATAATACGGTCCTTTCTTTGTATCCGGAAGGGAAAAACAGTTTTTGGGCTGGGCTGGACAGGGGGCTGGATTATGTCAGTCTGGATAACCCCATTGATATTTATATAAAACCATTTGGTAGTACCAGTTCCGTTTTTGATGCATTTTACCGCGATGATTTTCTTTATGTTGCCACGAATCAGGGTGTTTTCCTGTATTCTTACAATCCCTTAAATGGCTTTGGAAACCCTGTTTTAATGGAGGGAAGCCAGGGACAGGTATGGGACCTGAATGAAATTGACAAGCAGTTGTTCTGTGGCCATACGAACGGAACCTTCCGGATTGAAGGCCAGAACATGGAATGGATTTCAGAAGTGAATGGTGGATTTGAGATAAAAAAAATCAGGTGGGGGAATTCAGAAAAACTGGTGCAGAGTACTTACAGTGTTTTCTCGGTATATAATAAGGTGAACGGGAAATGGGAATATAATAATAATGTCAGGGGATTTTTTGAACCTATCCCGCATTTTGAGTTAGATCACCTGGGTAATATATGGGCCAGCCACACTAATAAAGGGGTTTACCGGCTAAGACCGGATGTGGGTTTTGAGGAATTCCTTGAAGTAAGGTACTTTGGAAAGGAAGAGGGATTTCATACAAACAGGAAATTACTGGTCGCAAAGGTTGACAACCGGATTGTTTTTTGTTCCCGTAAGCTTATTTACACCTACGATGATCTGAAAGAAAGCATTATTCCATATGATTTCCTGAATGAAGGATTAGGCATTTTTAAAGCATCCAATAGAATTATTGAGGCAGGAAATAATCATTATTGGTGCGTACTTGAAAACCGGATCGCTTTGTTTTTTATTCAGGCGGGTAGTATAAAGAAATTATTCGATTATGATTTTGCAAGCTCAGGGGCATGGTTGTCCAGTAATTTTCCAAATGTTACCAACCTGGGAGATAGCCTGCATTTTATTTGTCTGGATAACGGCTTTGCCATATTGGATGGTAGCAGAAGTTTTAAAAATGAAAGCAATTTGAAGGCAAAAATCAGAAAAGTTCAATATAAAATTAACAAAGTAGAAACGGGAAGCTATATCGCCCCGGACGAAGGATTGCAGTACAAATTCCCATTTAGTCAAAGAGATTTAATAATTGAATTTTCAGCAAATGAAATTGTTGCTTCAAGGTATTTCAGTTATTACCTTGAAAACCTGGAATCGGGTTGGTCTGATTGGAATTCGAATTCCCGCGTCTCCTATACCCGTCTGCCTGCAGGAGAATATAGCTTCAGACTAAAAGCCAAAACAATTGATGGGGGAGAAAGCGAGGTCAGTCGTTTCGATTTTATTATTAAAAAACCCTGGTTTTTCTCAAATGTTGCCATTGCTCTTTACCTCTTATTCCTGATTGCCCTGATCGCTTTTCTTCGCAGTAGTTTTTAAGGCGGCTAAAGAAGCATTCTGAAAGACTTGAGCTTGAGGACAGGGAGAAAAGGCAGAGAGACAGGATTCTTGCTGAACAGAATATTGTAAAACTCAGAAACGATAAGTTAAGATCGGAGCTGTCATTAAAAAGCATACAATTGGCTAATTATACCATGACATTGCTTAGAAAAAATGAATTACTGATACGGATTAAGAAAGAAATTTTGAAGCAAAAGGAAGATTTAGGGGGAAGGTATCCAAATTACTATTATGAGAAAATAGTAAATATGGTAGATTCTAATATATCTACCGAAGATGAC
>CBDUPM010000430.1:0-3223 GCA_965369105.1 uncultured Bacteroidales bacterium
AATGAAAGAAATCAGGAAATACGATTGGTGGAAACAAAGAAGAGTATCTATGGAATACATAATGTTTAAAGACCTGAATGACAGTCAGGCTCATGTGAATGAGATGGTCCGCTTATTAAGTGGAATTAAATGCAGGGTAAACCTGATAAAATTCCATGAAATTCCGGATACTCCTCTTAAAGGAACCTCAGCAGATAAGATGGAAGAATTCAGGGATGCTTTAAATGATAAAGGGCTAACCGCAACTATCAGGCGTTCGAGAGGGGAAGATATTTTCGCTGCATGCGGAATGCTTTCCACAAAAGAACTGGCCAACAAAGAAGAAGAAAAGGATTTCTGATTTGCACATTTAACGAGTGAGCAGGCCTTTAAGGCATAAACACAGATGAAGTCCTTCTTTTGTAGATATTCAATAAAATCAAAGAAACCGCTATAATTATCATTCCGGTAATGGCAATCCATCCCGGCTTCTCATCCGGAAGAATGATCCATGCCAGAATGGCTCCGACAAGCGGAATAAGAAATTTCCAGAAATTCAGATCTGATACCTTTACACCGGGTCTTTTTAATAGAATGAACCAAATTGAGATAGCGATTGCTGACAAAAGGCTCAGCCATATCAATGCCGCATAGTATTCAAATGGTTTTACCGATGGATGAATTCCTTCAATCGGAATGGACACCAAATACAGACAGGCGCCCCCAATAAGCATTGTAGAAGCACTTAAAACCAGTGGAGGTAGTTTTTCCCCGTCCTTAGCCACAAAAACATTTCCAAATCCGGATGTTATATTGACCCCAATAAGTAATATAACCCCCAGTATGCTGATAGTAGCTATTTCTGAAAAATTATTTCTGCCAAGACTGACCAGAATGATTCCTCCGAATCCAATAAAAAAAATAAACAGCTTCTTCAGGCTCATTTTATCCCCCGGCATCATAAAATGAGCAACCAGGGCCACAAACAGGGGGCTTGCACCGATAATTATTGCGGCAAGGGCGGCAGGAACCATGTTCAGTCCGATATAAAACATGGAATATTGAAGGAAGGTATTCAATAAAGAAATGGTAAAAACGATTTTCAGGTTTGCTTTCACCGACTTCCAATAAAATATCAAACCTCCTGTAAATGGCAATATCATTAATCCAGAGATAAAAAATCTTATCCCTGCAAACTGGAGAGGAGTGGTAAAGGGAAGCCCGATTTTTATACCCACGAAAGCTGTGGACCATAAAAGACAGGCAATAATGGCTAAAATAGCTGTATTAAGATTACTGGATTTCAATTGATAAATTTGAGAAATAATTAAACGTAGTTTTAAACACCACTTTAGCAATTAAGGATAATTTATTAAACTAAAAATCGTCTCCAAGGGCAAAAACAGGTTTTCGATTTATCCATTTTCCCCTTGTAAAGTCAGGAAAATCCAGGGCATTTCCACCCTCTGCAATCGACTTTTCAGATAAAGGTGTCACGGCACTCCAGGCAGCTGCATCATATGCATCCATGGGAGCTTCTTCTTTTCGTTTAACGATTTCTACAAATGCATGATCAACGAAAAAATCCATTCCTCCGTGACCGGATCCTTCTGCATATTCTCCATACTTTTTCCATAATGGATGATCATATTTTTCCAGCCAGCTGTCAAACTCATCCCAGCGATGAGCTTCACTCTTTCCTTCCACATATATTCTTTGTCGGTTGTAATCAAATTCTGTCAGTCCGTTGGTTCCCTGGAGCCGGAAACCCAGGGAGTAGGGACGAGGTGAATTGCAATCGTGTGTAACAATAATGGTTTCTCCCATTGCTGTCTGGATAGTAGAGGTAACCACATCACCCAGTTTCCAATCGAGCATGGCATTTGGGTGATCCTTTCCACCAGAGGGATGGTTTTCAATATATCGTTTCAATCCTTTTGCCTTGGTTGCGAAGGAAGAAATACGGGTAAACCGGTTTCCCCGGTTTATATCCATCATAACCGCAACCGGACCCAATCCGTGGGTAGGATATAAATCAGCATTTCTTTTTAAACTGTGTTGGGTACGCCATGCTGCCTCAGAAGTAGCTTTCTCACCAAATTCCACCCCATTCCCATAGGGCTGGATGCCATCATTAAATTTAACTTCCCTCAGGTCATGCTGGTACCCGCAACGTCCGTGTAACAGCTCTCCAAAAACACCCTGCCTGGCCATATTTAAAACGGCCATCACATCTCTGCGGTAACATACATTCTCAAGAATCATCACGGGAACTCCGGTTTCTTCATAAGTATCAACCAGATCCCAGCACTCAGCCATGGTGGTTGCAGCTGAAACTTCAATTCCGGCATATTTTCCTGCTTTCATACACTCGACCGCCATGGGAGTATGCCATAACCAGGGAGTGGAAATTATGACCCCGTCAATATCATCCCTTTCCAGCATGTCGCGATAGGAAAATTTATGGTCTTTGTAAACAGCTGCTTTGGCATGACCTTTTTTAGTGATCATTTCCTGTGCAATATCAATCCTTTTGGGGTCAATATCACAGATGGCCGGGATGATGACATCATCTCTCTGAAGCAGATTGTTTAAATGGTTGCAGCCCCTCAGACCCGTACCTATAAATGCGATCCTTGCCTTTTCCGTTTTTATTCCGGATGCAAATAACCCTGAAGGCAAGCTAAATGCAGCACCTGTGAGTGCAGCTGTTTTCAGAAATGATCTTCTTTTCATATTAAAAAGCTTGAATGTGTTTTTTCCATGGATTCTCACCCGGCTCAATAGGTTTTATTATAAAACTGTAAGCCATAGCCCTAAAAGGTATACAATATTCAGCATGAGGTTTTGCTCCCCAGGAATTATCGCCACCGACACCCATTTGTGCCAGGTCGATATTTAAGTAAACTTCCGGCCTTTTTTTAACATCCGTGGTATGATAACCTTCCCTGGTTTCCCTGGTAATATCCTCATTTGTGAAATGGTGGGCTGAAAATGATATCAAGGGTTCTCCGGAGACTAAAAGTCCTGCTCCCTTTTCATTTTGCAAACTAAACCAGCGGGTATCCGTCTTATAGCCATTCTCTTGCGGAAGTATGTATTCAACATACTGATCCTCAACACTTCCCTGATAATGCCCTACCAGTGCACTGGTTTTTCTATCGGAATAATTTTCATGAGGACCCCTTCCAAACCACTCGAGGTGGGTATATTCCCTGTTCAAACTCATAGTCATCCCGAACCT
>CBDUPM010000431.1:0-3213 GCA_965369105.1 uncultured Bacteroidales bacterium
CTTCTGCCGGGTGTGGAAGGGATGAGTGAGAATATTGAGATTGTCAGTATAGTGGATAAATACCTGGAGCATGCAAGAATATTTGTGTTTGCAAACGCGGGAGATGAGAAATACTATATTTCTTCTGCCGACTGGATGCCCAGAAATATTGATAACCGGATTGAAGTGAGTGCCCCGGTATATGACAAGGATTTACAGGAGGAATTAAAATATATCCTGAACCTGCAGTTCAATGATAATGTAAAAGCACGGATTATTGATGAAAAGAATATGAATGTTTACAAAAAAAATAATACTGAAAAATCAATCCGCAGCCAGGTTGAACTATATGAGTATTACAAGCAGAAAAAGTATTAAACCCGGATTGATCATCCCTAATTTTATTTTATCATGAATTTGGAGGAAGTATGTAAACAGGTCATTGACATTGTTAAGGAAACAGCTGATTTAATTTTGGCTGAAGGTGAGAAAAGATCCGGATTTACCCCTGAAACCAAAGGAAGGCACGATTATGTCACTCATGTCGATAAAATGGCAGAATCGAAACTGGTTGAAGAACTGGGGAGCCTGATTCCTGAATCCGGATTTATTGCTGAAGAGGGAAGTAGTAGTAAAAAGGGTGATGTTTATAATTGGGTCATAGATCCTATTGATGGCACCACTAATTTTATTCATGGCTTACCTCCCTATGCCATAAGCGTTGCCCTGATGGAAAAGGATGAACTGGTTGCCGGGGTTGTTTATGAAATGGGATTGAAAGAATGCTTTTATGCCTGGAAAGACTCCCCGGCTTATTTAAATGGAAAAGAAATCAAAGTTTCTTCCGTAAAAAAAGTAAATGATAGTTTAATTGCGACCGGCTTCCCTTATACTAATTATAAATATCTTCCGGAGTTCCTGGAGAGCCTGCAGTATTTTATGGAAAATTCACATGGACTCAGAAGGTTAGGTTCTGCAGCCACCGATATCGTTTATATAGCCTGTGGTCGTTTTGATGCATTTTATGAATATGGATTGAATCCCTGGGATGTTGCAGCGGCTGTATTAATTCTCAGGCAGGCAGGTGGATTTTCAAGT
The DNA here is from genome assembly GCA_965369105.1 of uncultured Bacteroidales bacterium. GTDB lineage: Bacteria > Bacteroidota > Bacteroidia > Bacteroidales > JAGLSB01. Next base: position 1,078 of record CBDUPM010000431.1, read on the forward strand.
GATTTTTCAGGAGGCAATAACTATCTTTTCGGACAGGAAATCATTTCTTCTAATGGAACATTGCATAATGAATTCCAGGAAATAATATTCAAAATAATGAAGTAGGATGAAAACAGCTTTTTACAGATTGATCATTTTACTTCTGCGATTGTTTTCATTGCTGCCTTTATCTGTACTTTATCTCTTTTCTTCCTTTATCTCATTTATATTTAATAATATCTATTCCTACAGGGGAAATATTGTAAATGAGAACCTTACAAATTGTTTCCCTGAAAAGTCCCCCGAAGAAATTTCTGAAATTCGTAAAAAATTCTACCGCTTTTTCACTGATATGCTGGTTGAATCAGTGAAAATGTTCGGAATGAAGCCAGAGAGGCTGGCCAAAAGAATCTGGTTTAAGAATCCTGAATATCTGCAGGAACTATATGATAAGAATAAATCAGTAATAGTGATATCAGCACATTATGGTAATTGGGAATGGACGGTTGGTTTAACACCAATGATTCCCCATCACGCAATGGCGGTTTACAAGCCACTTAATAACTCTTATTTTGATAATGTGATGAATCGCCTCAGAAGCAGTTTTAATGCCCATTTGGTCAGTATGAGAGAGATACCAAAAGTCCTTTTCGGGATGAACAGAAAGGGAACTTTAACACTTTCAGGTTTTATTTCAGATCAATCGCCGGTATGGGAAGAGATTCAATACTGGACAAGCTTTATGGGACAGCTGACTCCTGTTTATCTTGGACCAGAAAAGCTGGCCCGGAAATTTGATATTCCTGTGGTATATTTTCGAATGAGAAGGGAATCCAGGGGAAAATACTCGGTTGAGATCGTACCTGTAAGCGATCACCCTAAAGAAACCAGGGAATTTGAGATTACGGATAAACATGTGCAATTACTGGAAGAAGATATAAGACAGGCTCCTGAATTCTGGCTATGGTCACACAGGAGATGGAAACTCACCAGGAAAAGAGAAAGGGAAGAAGCAGAAGGTAAATTCAGATTTGAAGGACCATTTAAAAGAAAGGCACAAAATGTCTGATGTAGCAATTGTGATATTAAACTGGAACGGTAAAAAGTTTCTGGAAGACTTTCTTCCATCGGTGATAAAAAACAGCAGTAAAAAAAATACGCGAATTATTGTTGCGGATAATAACTCTGATGATGATTCTGTTGAATTCCTGGAAAAGGAGTTTCCCCGGGTTGAAAGAATGCTTTTTGATAAGAATTATGGATTTGCGGGAGGCTATAATAAGGCATTGATGGAGCTTGAAGCAGATTATTTTCTGTTGCTGAATTCGGATGTTGAAGTAATGCCAGGCTGGCTGGACCCATTGGTTAAGTTGCTGGATTCAAATCCGCTTATTGCAGCATGCTCCCCTAAAATCAGAGATTATAATCATAAGGATTTTTATGAATATGCCGGGGCTGCCGGTGGATTTATTGACAAGTACGCCTATGCATTTTGCAGGGGAAGGATATTTGATTCCCTTGAAACGGATTATGGACAATATGACAATCAAAAAGATATCCTCTGGGCAACAGGTGCCTGTATGCTGATCAGGGCAGAACTATTCAAACTTTCGGGTGGATTCGACAGCTCTTATTTCGCTCATTTTGAGGAAATTGATTTATGCTGGAGGCTTAAAAACCGGGGGTACAGGATTGTGTTTACACCTGATTCCCTGGTTTATCATGTCGGGGGAGGAACCCTGCCAGCTTCAAATCCATGGAAAACCTATCTTAATTTCAGGAATAACCTGTTCACCCTTTATAAGAATTCAGGTCCGGAATCATTTGCCAAAAGGATTATTGTTCGACTCCTTTTGGACGGAATTTCTGGTTTAAGATTTATTTCCCAGCTTAAATTTCGCGATTTTTATGCCATTCTGAGAGCCCATTTCGCTTTCTATTCACGGATTCCCGGGCTCAGAAAGTTCAGGAAAAGGGAAAAGAACTTTATTAAAACATATGATCACAAAGAGATTTACCGGGGAAGCCTGGTAAAAGACTACTTCCTGAAATCCAAAAAAAGTTATTTGAAACTAAAGTGGAATTAGAAGGACGGGGAAGTTTATAGAATGCCTCGAGTACCTGAGTGAGGGCACTAATAAGGTTTGAGGAAAACCC
>CBDUPM010000432.1:0-3200 GCA_965369105.1 uncultured Bacteroidales bacterium
CATTATCAAATTCGCCCTGAATAACAAAAAAATCTCTGTCATAACTAATATTCTGGCTGTCGATTGCATTAAAATAGCTTTTACAAAGGGCCAGGTAATGTATGGAATCCAGAAGATTTGTTTTCCCAACACCGTTATTACCCACAAAACAATTGATCCTCCTGCTGAATTCCAATTCTGCCTCAGGATAATTTTTAAAATTTACGATTGAAAGCTTTTCCAGATGCATAAAAACATATTTAAAGCAAAGATAAGAATTAAGTAGATAGGCTTCATATAAATTAATGCCCGAATGTTGTTGATAAATAATACATTTTGGTTCGGAACAACGATAAAAAATATTACATTTGTGGTCGATTTTAGAAAACTGATTAAAAGAAATACATAAATGGCTAAGAAAGCACCCAAAAATCAACCTGACAGCTTTGAAGGTATAGAAATGGCATTGACCAGAACCGAGCGTTTTATTGAAGATAATTCAAAGGTTCTCAGTTATATAATGTTTGGGATAATAATTGTTGTCATGATAATTATCGGGACAAAAAGATTTTACCTGAGTCCACTGGAAGAGGAAGCTGCCGGTCAGATGTTTATGGCTGAGAAATTTTTTGATAAAGATTCCTTTAATCTCGCCTTAAACGGATATGGAACCTATCCTGGCTTTTTAGAAGTAAATGAAGATTACGGTCTTACCAAGACAGGAAAACTTGCCAAATATTATAGTGGTATTTGCTACCTGAAACTCGGAGATTATGAAAGTGCTGTTGATTACCTTTCAGATTTTAGAACCGAGGATGTTTTGGTGGGTGCAACCCAGTATAGTGCTCTGGGTGATGCATATGTTGAATTAGGTGAGTATGAAAAAGCGGTAAAATCCTATAAAAAAGCTACAGCAGAATATACCAATGAGTTTACCTCTCCGATTATTCTGAAGAAAACGGCCATCGTATACGAAGAAATGGATGAACTGGTAAAGGCAAACGAAACCTATAAAAAGATAAAATCGGATTTTCCTGAATCAGAAGAGGCCCGGGATATTGAAAAATATATCGCACGGACTAAATAAAGAAAAGGATAAGAACTGTTAAAAGCCCGGTTATAAAGATTTTCAGAAATCAAAAAACCGGCAATTATTACCAGAAAAGCGGAATGAACAGTAAAATATGACTGTATTCATTCCGCTTTTTTTATTTCAGGTTTATTCAACCCGGGTCGGGTTTTCAAATTTTTAACCAGGCAATCAATAAAGATAATCAAAAGGTAACAAGGGTACAGCTTTTATTTAGGTGCTAAAACATATCTTTTAACCCCAGCATTTTGATTGCGGTTATTGCAGCCTCATCTCCTTTATTTCCATGTTTGCCTCCTGCCCTGTCGAGTGCCTGCTGCTGGTTATCGGTGGTAAGCACCCCGAAAATAAATGGTTTATTATATTTAAGATTGAGATCTGTTATTCCCTGGGTTACTCCCTGACATATAAAATCAAAATGCCGGGTTTCTCCCTGGATTACACAACCCAGAACAATGATGGCATCCACCTGTGTCTTTTCAGCAAAATATTGTGCCCCCAGGCTTAACTCAAAAGTTCCCGGGACCCACCTGTTTATAATATTTTCTTCTCTGGCACCGTGTTTTTTAAGTGTTTCAACTGCACCTTTCAGCAAGGCACCGGTAATCTCTACGTTCCATTCAGCCACCACGATACCAAATCTCATACCGGAAGCGTCCGGTACATTATCCGGATCATAGGACGACAGATTTTTCAAACTTGTAGCCATTGCTTACTATTTTTTAGGCATTTTATATCCCCGTTGTTTGGCCGCTTCTTCAAGTCGCTGCTGGAATTTGGATTTTCCTTTCCCGGGTTTTGCCTTTTTTGCATGTAATTTTTTTCTAAGTTTTTCCTCATCCACAAATTGCTTAAACAGGTAGTTTTGTCCAAGTGTAATAAGGTTGGCAAGGAAATAATAATAGGTAAGTCCGGCACTGAAGCTGTTCAATACCAGCATAAACATTACCGGCATAAAATACATCATAGTTTTCATACCCGGCATTTGATTATCCATACCCGTGGGGTTGGAATTCAGTCTCATGGACAATATGGTTGAAACTGTCATTAACAGGGTAAACAAACTGACGTGATCCCCATACATCGGGATGGTAAACGGAAGATCCAGTATGGAATCATAGGTACTCAAATCATGCGCCCAAAGGAAGGATTCCTGCCTAAGCTCGATCGATAAAGGAAAAAACCTGAACATTGCATAAAGAATCGGCATCTGTAAGATCATGGGTAAACAACCTCCCATTGGATTTGCCCCTGCTTTTTTATAGAGAGCCATAGTAGCCTGTTGTCTCTCCATAGCCTTATCTTTTGGAATCTTTTGGTTGATTTCATCAATCTCAGGTTTTAATGCCCTCATTTTAGCCTGCGACATATAGGATCTGTATGTAAGGGGCAAAAGAGCCATTTTAATTATCAGGGTCAATAATAAAATAATGATACCATAATTACTGATGGACCGGTTTAACCAGTTGAATATCGGAATGATAACCCCTGCATTTAAAACCCTGATTATAGATCCCCCGATGGTAACAAGTTCCTGAAGATGATATCCGATTTTTTTCAATGACTGAAAATGATTGGGGCCATAATAGAATTTCATATTCATGTTAAAATCTGAACTCCTGTCGTATGGAATATTCAGAACAGAACTAAAATGCATCAGATCCCGGGTATCCTCCGGCATGGATTCAGAACTCATATATCCACCCTCAAAAGGTTTTTCATGTGAAAGAAGTTCATTCGAGAAGAACTGCTGCTTATACCCCACCCATTCAATCTTGGTTGTTTCAGTAGCATCCTGTATCTCTTTTTTACTCCTGTACCTGAATTTTTCTATTTCTCCTTCAAAAAATTTATAATAAAGAGTAGTATAATTCTTTTCGTTGACGCGGCCTTTTTCCTGCTGTGGACTATATATATCCCATTTAAATTGAACATTGTCTGTCCGGTATTGATCCAGACCCTTCATTCTTAAATCAAAATTCACAATATAGCTTTTCGGGTTTAAGCTATAGCGGTATTCCAGGTATGATCCTGATTCGTCAACATCGAGTCGTAAAGCTATGGTTGCCGGACTTGACTGGACAAGGGTATAGGTCGATCCTTCACTAATTCTGAAAGCCTTATCGTTGGT
>CBDUPM010000433.1:0-3199 GCA_965369105.1 uncultured Bacteroidales bacterium
TACTTCCTGTGAGCTGATGACTGTAGTTTCCACCTGCTGTGTCCAATACGCGGAAATCAATTTCAGGGGATAGGCAGGGATCGGGTTGCTGAGGGTAAGAATAATATATTTCGGTGGTTTTGGTAGTTTCTCCGCAGTTGTTTTTTGCTGTAAGAATAAAGCTGTTGTTCCCTTTTCTGAGAGTGGCATTATAAGATATAATCCTTCCATTATACTCAACGTTTACCGGATTTCCGTTGAAATATAATTTGAGCTGGTTTTTATTATCAATATTTTCGCATTCGGCCCGGTAAAAATAATCCTGCTTATTGGTTCGGCTAATTTCTCCCTCACTTCCGGATAATTTAATTTCCGGTTGAGGGCAGGGTTTGGGTTCTTTGATCATGAGGATGGATTCCACATCTCTTCCGGCTTCATTTTCGGCACTGATCCTGAGTTCGTTTGGTCCTTCTCTTAAATTTACCCTTGCAATAAACTGACGGCTATGACTGTCAAAGCTGAAATTTGAAGAATTCACGCTATTGATGGTAAATACAATATTTCCTGGATTATATACATGGTATATTTCCGCTTTTAATTCAGCAGACAGTTCCATGGTTCTGAAAGGACTTATCGTAGGGGATAATACCACTATTTCCGGTACCTCCATCCTTTCCTGCGGACGATAATAAATACTTGTGTTTATATTTTCAATGCCGGCATTGTTTCTTCCAATGACTTCAATTCTGTTATTTCCTTCCGCCAGCTTAATACCGGATGAAAGCATACCTGAACTGGTAAAATTGAAATTGAAAACATCATTTCCATTTATTATCAGGGAAACATCATTTCTTGAATTTACATTTAAAACCCTGGCAGATAAAAGAAACTCATCTTCCTCTACAATTACCGGACTTTCGGGATTGATAAACCGAATCACGGGAAGTGGAATGGAAACTTTGTTCTCGTATATTATTTCCCTCTCATCCTGCGCCATACCTGAATTGTTTGAGGCAATAATCAGCAATTTATTGCTTCCGTATTCCAGTTTTACATTTGCCCTGATTATTCCTTCGGTTGCCTGAAAATCAAAAGCTGCCGGCTGACCATTTAGCCTGAATTGAATATCATTCCTGCTATTGACGAATTCTGTACGGGCAGAAATCTCTATTCGCTCCGATCCTGCTGTAAAGATTGATGTCCCGGGATTTGTAAACTTCACAAAAGGAAGATAAACGGGTAAATCGGCCGACTTCTTTTCTTCAAAAATGATTAAAACCCTGTCTTCCGCACTTCCGGCGCTATTTTTAGCTAATATCCGGAATCTGTTTTCTCCTTTTTTAAGTTGCACATTTGCGGTAAACTCATTTGAATAGCTATTGATAAAAAACTGATCATTTAACTGCTCATCCTGATAGAAGTATACATTCTCATAACCACCGGCATCAAGTATCAGTGCTTTGATACTATAATATCCGGATGAGGTCCGGTATGGATTGGTTTCCGGTAAGTGGATGTTAACGGATGGCTTTTTAACTGCAGCTGTTACCGGTTCGGCTTTTTCAGGATCAACATTATAAGAGGGCACCGGATCAGGAACCACTGGTGTGGGATCATAGAGATTGGGGATAGGAGCCCTTTCGCCAATATACATATTGTTCCCTGAAGTTTTTCTTCCCAGTTTCCATTTAAATCCCAATGAAGTATAATGATTCAAATCCATAGGCGACCCCCCGGAAATCCGGTTATCTATATTCAGTCCGGTGATGCTGTTTTCTTCAGAAAGTGAGAAATGAATTTTATGTTCTATTCCCATAGAGAAGGATGGCGAAAATTGGAAACCAATATAGAGTCCTGCGGTAGGAAGAATAGCCGCTTTATTGATCAGGCTGGTTTCAAAATTATCATCACTGAGATTTAACAGGTCCTGATATACTATATCCTGTTCACGATTTGGATCGATCCCGCTAAAATCATAAGGATTATTATTTTCATCCAACAGGTCTGTAAAGGTCCGGCCATGGGTAATTCCGGCACCCGCAAAAACAGAAACATCGATCCGTGTCAACTCTCTTAAAAGATTCAGTCCCAGGCCCAGTTCAAGATCATAATTAAAAAATTTATACTGAAGATTGCTGTAGCTTCCATCGGTATTGATCTGATGATCAAAGGCAGTGTTTTCGCCGCCCATAAATCTGAATTTCCAGTCGGCGCTCAGAAAAGCCCCTTCTTCTTTATAGAGCTGAGTTCCGAAATGAAAGTCGTATGCAGTTCCTATGCTGTTAGGAATATCAGATTGCTGATAGGTGGCCCCGATCCCAAAGCCGAGACTAATGCCTCCCCGGGTGGTATAAATGGCTTTCTGAGCGAATGAAAGATTAAAAATAAAAATCAGGAGGGTCACCGGGAAAAATAAACGAAGGATAGTTTTCATGGGTTTGAATACTTTTAATCGTATATAGATTCCATTAATACGAGTTATTTCATGGAAAGTTAAGCAAAATAAAGAATGAAAATGGAAAACTTATGAAGACATGATTTGAATTGAAAAGACGATGATTCTGGATTGAAATAAGCTTATTAAAATATCTTATCCACTTTAATGGAAATCTTTCTTTCCCCGTTGACAGGAACAAACAGCTTTGCCTTGTCAAAATCAGGTTTCGATAGCTCGGGATAATTGCTGAGTCCTAATGCCTCCCTGGGTATTCCAATCCAGTTAGTATCGAGTTTTCCGTTTTTATTTTCGTCATGAAATACAACCACCGCATATTCTCCGGGGGGCAGGTTCGTGATCAACATCTGGCATTCCCCCGATCGGATGTCTTTTTTCATTGTCCGGCAGGCATTTTCCGACTTCCTTGGAAAACCTTCCGGACTGTTATACACCCTGAAAAAAACCTGTCCTTTACTGTTTTCAAAACCTTTTACATTCACTAAAATACTACCGGTTTGGGATAGTGCGTTAGCTGAAAATCCCAATAATATGAAGATAATCAGAAGTTGTTGTTTCATAATTACTTCTAAAAATAATATTTAAATGGTTTATTCAGTAATCTGGATGAGAAATTATTTTGAAACAAAAATGTAAATGAGAAAATACTATAGGTTTTCATATTCCTCTTTGTAGACCTGATTAGTTTTATCCATATTATAAGCTTCTCCGAACATTATTTTAGCTTTTTGAAATTTTCACAGAGCTTTTAATACCATTCCATAA
>CBDUPM010000434.1:0-3188 GCA_965369105.1 uncultured Bacteroidales bacterium
GCAACTAGCCTTCCTTCAAAACCAGGTAAGTCCTCATTTTTTTATGAATACCCTGAACAACATCCATGCCCTGATAGACTTTGACCAGGAGGAGGCTAAAGATTCTATTATTCGTTTGTCCGGGCTAATGCGTCACCTGATATATGAATCAGAAGTTAAGGAAATAATGATTTCAGAAGAGATTAAATTCATTAACAATTACCTGGATTTAATGAAACTCAGATTCAGTGAAAAAGTGAAAATTAATATGGTACTGGACTCCAAAGTTCCTGAAAAAAAAATACCTCCCCTGTTATTTACTTCATTTATAGAAAATTCATTCAAGCACGGGGTCAGCTATCAGAAAAAGTCTTTTATCGAAATAAAATTCAGCTTTCCTGAAAACCGGCTGATTTTCGAAATTGAAAACAGCAATCATAGTGGAAGCGATACGGATGGAAATTCGGGAATCGGCATAGAAAATTCAATTAAAAGACTTGACCTTCTTTATGGAAATTCTTATACTTTAGAGATTGAAAACAGGCCGGAAAAGCACCGGGTAAAACTTAATATCCCATTATGATAACATGCATAGCTATTGACGATGAACCCCTTGCTTTGAAGCAGATTATTTCTTATATCGAAAAAACACCTTTTCTTTCCCTGAAAGCCCAGTTTAGCAGTGCCCTGGAGGCAATTTCTTTCTTCCAGGAAAACGAAGTTGATTTGATTTTTTTGGATATTAATATGCCCGATCTGAGCGGGATGGATTTCGTCAAATCGATGAATAAAGCGATGAATGTTATTTTTACCACTGCCTACAGTGAATATGCAGTGGAGGGTTTCCAGGTCGATGCCATCGACTATTTATTAAAACCCATTTCCTATTCAGGTTTTTTAAAGGCTGCTGAAAAAGCAAGGAAAAGACTGGAACCTGATAGCAACAGGATTCAATCCATTGAAAGCAATGAAAAATTCCTGTTTATTAAATCGGAATATAAAATACTCCGGATCGAACTTTCAACCATAAAATACATCGAATCCATGCGTGAATACCTGAGGATTCATATGGATAATCAGGCTCCGGTCATGACCCTGATGACCATGAAAAAGATGGAAGAATTTTTACCTCCAAATGATTTTATGAGGGTACACCGTTCCTTTATCGTGAACCTGAATAAAATAACCACCATTGAACGTTTTCGAATTATTTTTGATAAAAAGGTATATATCCCTGTTGGCGAGCAATATAAAGCAGGATTCCAAAAATATCTGGACGAGAATTTCTTAGTATAAGAATAAGAATTTTCTGCAAAGGCCCTCCCATAAAAATTTCTGAGTTTCTCTAATGATTCCGCTTTCCGGATATACTTTAAGTGCAGCTGGCTGATCTTTGCTGAAAATCGTCCACTATTTACTTTTTTACAGCAAACTCAACATCCGCTTTTGTTAAAACAGCTTCCAATTCTTGCAGATTCAATGATATTATCTGATATTTACTTTTCAAATAAAAAACCTCAAGAAAAAAGCTATGAAGAACCTTAAATCCAGTTTTCGCTTTGCCGTTTTTACCATGACCATTCTCCTTACAGGAATTCTTATTGCCTGTAACAACGGGAATTCCTCAGATCTGACAAAAAACAAAAGCAATTATGTTGTACCTGAAGAGGTAAGAGAAAATTACCTGAATTTTTGTGCAGGATGCCATGGAGAAAATCTTGAAAAATTTAATAAAAGTGAATGGATGTATGGAGAAGATTCAGAAGCTGCAATTACAAGTATAAAATACGGAAGGGATGATATTGGTATGCCAGCATTCGAAAAAGCCTTTACGGATAAAGAAATTGAAGCACTTGCTGAATACGTTCATTCTGCTGTTCCCAAAGATGATATTGAATTACAAGCTGCACTCACCACAGAACAAATTGTCCAATCGAAAAAGCAAAAATTTACAATCGACACCATCGTGGATGGGTTAAATGTGCCATGGGGTATGGAATTCCTTCCAAATGGCGATATGTTAATTGCCGAACGGGCTGGGATTCTTTATCGTTTTACAGATGGGAAATTACAGGTAATTACAGGCTTACCGGATATTTTGGCTAAAGGTCAGGGGGGACTAATGGATTTACGATTACATCCGGATTACGAAAATAACGGTTGGTTGTATTTCTCCTACTCCCAGCCAGGCAAGGATAAGCCACGAGAGGGAAATACAGCAATTATGCGCGCCCGTTTATCTGAAAATATGCTTACAGATAAAGAAGTAATTTTTGAAGGTCAGCCCGATTCAAATAAAGGCCAGCACTGGGGATGCAAGTTGCAGTTTGATAAAAATGGTGACCTTTGGTTTGGAATAGGAGATCGGGGTAAAAGAGATGTAAACCCTCAAAGCCTTGATAATCATTGTGGGAAAATTCACAGGATAAAAGATGACGGAAGTATCCCGGAGGATAATCCTTTTGTAAATACACCCGGTGCCATGCCTTCCATCTACTCCTACGGTCACAGAAATCCTCAGGGAACCACCATGCACCCCGAAACCGGTGATATCTGGGAATCAGAACATGGACCCAAAGGGGGGGATGAATTAAACCTTATAAAAAAGGGATTGAATTATGGATGGCCGGTTATTTCCTATGGAATTAATTATGACGGAACAACCTTTACCGATATCACTGAAAAAGAAGGAATGGAACAACCGGTAATTTATTGGGTTCCATCAATTGCCCCTTGCGGGATGACCTTTGTGGACAGTGACCGGTACCCGGCATGGAAAAATAATATCCTTATCGGTTCCCTGCGTTTTCAATACCTGGAAAGAGTGGAGCTGGATGGAAATAAAGTTATTGATCAGGAAAAACTACTCGAAGGAATCGGGAGAGTGAGGAATGTAGAAGTAAGTCCGGACGGATTTATTTATGTAGCAGCAGAAAATCCCGGTTTTATAGTAAAGTTATTACCTGTAAATTAAATTGAATGCGAGTATTTTTCTCTGGCTTAGTATTGATATTTCTTTATATCCAGGGGATTTCCCAGGTTTCCATACAGCTCAGGGACGCAAACAGCGGCGAAACATTAAGAAATGTAATTATTTCCGGAGTTGATAATTTCAAGGAGTTCCCGAATGGAATAATGGAGTTGAGTTTCAATTCTCAGGAACTCCCGGACTCCATAGTAATTCTCAAGGAGGGTTTTCAAAACCTGGT
>CBDUPM010000435.1:0-3183 GCA_965369105.1 uncultured Bacteroidales bacterium
TACGGCAACAAGCTTAAATGTTAACCAGGTTGAAATTGATGCAGTTAGGCCGGCTATCAGGACTGTTTCAGTTTTAAATAACAAAACAGCCACCATAGGAGATACCATTAAAATTCTGATCGAAACTGATGCAGATCCTGCCGTTTTAAGCTTTGATCCGAATGAAACCAGAGTAAATAATTTACCCTACCTGTATTCAGATATTACAGGATATAAAATATCGGACAGCTTTTACGGTATCAATTATATTGTCAGATCCGGACATCAGCAGGTCGATTCCGGTGATATTGCTATCAGTTTGAGATTAATTGATCCGGCCGGAAACGAAAGCTCTGTATATAATACAGTTGAAACCAACAACCTGGCCATATATACCGATTTACCCTCTGCAAATATGGTAGGAAGTAAAGAAATTTGTATAGACGACTCTGCGAATCTGCTGGTAAGCCTGAGTGGACGTAAACCCTTTGACATCTATATTTCAGACGGGACAACCAGCACACTTTATATTTCTGATGATTATTCCTTTGAGTTTAATGTAAGTCCTGATATAACAACCACATACAAAGTGGATTCGGTTATTGATGTATCCCGGATTAAAAATACAGGAATCGGGCAAACCATAGTAAATGTAAATCTTAAAACGGATGTTTCTATTGAAGGACTTGATCCAAGTTATAGTGTGGAGGATACTCTTGTTGAGCTTGTGGCAAATGTAAGCGGGGGAATTTTTTCAGGTCCAGGAGTTTTTTCCAATAGTTTCTTTAACCCAAAAGTAGCAGGAACGGTCAGTTCACCGCACAGTATTATATATACCTATTCGAATGCAAAAGGATGTGTAAGTTCAGATACTGTGGTAGTTTCCGTATTAAGTGCTAATTCAGTGATCAGTCTTGAAAAAGAAGTGTACTGTTATAATGAAAATGAATTTTTAGTAACTGCAACAAACAACAGGGGTGTTACGGGTTATTTTACTTTGTTTTATGAAAATGAAAGGGATTCACTCGTGGAAGGATTAACCGACCTTCAGGATAACAGTGCGCGGATAAACCCACTGCTGCTTAAACCCGGTGAATACAAAATTCAATATACCTATTTTGACAATAAAATTAAACTTTCAAAACGAGAGGATTTTGTCATTGAAACCATTGATGCACCGGAGATTCTCGTGGCTCCTGACTCCATTTGCGAAAATGATTCTCCTGAAGAGATAAAAATATCACCCTCTTCCGCTTATTTCATTCATTCACCAGCCATTGGACTGGATGAAGAATTTTATTTTTACCCCGGACAGGCGGTTACAGGTCTGAATATGATTACAGTTGAGGATTCAACTATAAATGGTTGTAAAAAAACAGACAGCAAAGAAGTATTTGTAATTTATGTTCCGGAGATAATGATTGGAATTGTTGATTCTTGTATAATAGGAGATAATATGGATACCACCCTGTTTCTGAATGAAACAGCTGACAAGAATATTTTTGAATCCTGGACCTGGAATTTTGGCGATGCAGGCAGCGGATCGAATATAAGTAACGAGATAGAGGGCAGACATTCTTACCGGGATCCCGGTCCGCGGACAATCTCACTTTATGGTGAAACACCCGAAGGCTGCTCTGATAATGGCACCTTTCAGGTGAATTTCGGTGAAAAGCCCTTTGGCGGATTTATATGGACAAATGAATGCTGGATTGAAGGCGATTCCATATTATTTGTAAGTGAAGCTGACTCCCGGGATGATTTTGAAAATTATACCTGGAAATTCTTTCACTCAGAAAGTGATTCCATTGTAAAAGCAGGATCAGATAATGTGTACCATATTTTTCCTGGAATTGAGACTTATCATGTTTCCTTATATGTACGGACGACCATTGGTTGTGAAAATAACTTTGAGGATAGTATTCAATTAAAAAATACCTTCAGGCTTGTTGACGAAGGAGGATTCTATGAACAGGATTTTGAAGTAAGTGACGGCCGTTGGTCCAGCGAGTCCGGCACCGGTTCACAATATAACAGCTGGGATTATGGAATGTCAGATTTTCAAAGTCTCGCCGAAGGAAAGAATTCAAAGTCATGGTTTTTAAATCCCCCTGATTCATCCGGGATTACCGAGCAATCTTATATCCTTTCACCTTGTTTTGATATTAGAGGAATTGAAAAACCTATGGTAAGTGTGGATATTTTTAAAGATATGCTCGACAATGAGGGAGTGACTTTACAATACACATTAAATAATGGAAATACCTGGAAGAATCTTGGAACAGTGGACCAGGGAATTAACTGGTTTAATTCTTATGAGATATCCGGATCTCCCGGTGGTCAGGGAGTTGGATGGACCTCCCGGCAGGTACCTGATATCTGGATGGGAGCAAAAAGGTATGCATCGGATGAAATTGAAAACGTTCCCAATGTCCAGTTCAGGTTTATTTATGGTGCGGATCATTCAAAAGGATTGAACCATGAGGGATTTGGATTTGATAACTTTAAAATTCAATCACGGGAAAGGGTGGTTCTGATAGAACATTTTACAAACGGAAATAATCCTGTTGTAAAAGAAACAGACGGTCTGGTGAATTTCTTGTATAACCGGAATTTCAGTGATGTGGTAAAACTTGAATACCATACCGATATTAATGGTTCAGACGTTTTCTTCGATCAAAATAAATATGTTCCGGGAACCCGAATGTTGTATTATGGAGTGAATGAGGTCCCGACAACAATGGTTTACAGCGAGGAGGATTCGCAGATGAATATATTTACGAGATCTACCGTTGATAATCTGGATGATGAATTTGTCAGCCGGGAATCCTTATTTGAACCATTATTTGATATTGATCTCACAACAAATTATAATTCGGATAATATAGATATTAATGTGGAAATTAGTTCACGTGAGGATTTATCGGCTGAGGAACGAATAGTCCAGGTAGTGGTATTTGAAAAGTTGATTACCGGTGTTATAATGGAGAACGGTCAGGTGGCATTTCTGAATGTGGTCAAAGATATGATACCCAATGCTGCCGGAACCGCTTATTTCGATGAATGGACAAAAGCTCAGCCGGTTCAACTTCAGTATAACTGGTCTCACAGTAATGTGTATGATCCTTCTATGCTCCGGGTGGCGGTATTTGTTCAGAACGATCTGACACGACAGGTGTACCAGGTTGTTACCGACGATGATAC
>CBDUPM010000436.1:0-3178 GCA_965369105.1 uncultured Bacteroidales bacterium
ATTTAAACATCCGGATGCTATAAAATATGAAGCTGCAGCGATGATTAGTTTTGGGGTTTCCTGTAATTTCGGGGATCAATTACATCCATCGGGAGAAATGGATATGGAAACATATCGCAATATTGGCAAGGCCTATGAATATGTAGAAAAAATTGAAGATTACGGTCCCGGTGGTATCCCGGTTTCTAAACTGGGGATTTGGCTTTCTTTAAACCATGAAGCAGACCAGGGTCTGGTAAACATCTTGCTTGAATTACACCATGATTTTATAATAGGAAACGAAAACAACCTGGAAAATCTGGAACTGCTCATTATTCCCGGTCAGGCCTGCCTGAGTGATTCACAGGCCTTAACGATAAACGAATGGGTGAAAAGGGGAGGCAAGCTCATTGTTTTTAATGAGGGGGCAATGGATAAGGATAAAAATAAATTTTTGATTGATATCGGAGGAAGTTATCTGGGTGATTCTGAATATGATTTTGATTACACCGTCATTGAAGCTCAAATAGGCGAAAATATTGTATCCACTCCTTTTTTGAATTATGAGTCCGGATGCAGGGTGAAAAATGAGGATGGAACTGTTTTGGCATACATAAGAGAACCCTACTTTAACCGAAGCTATGCAAAGTATTCCAGTCACAGGGAAACCCCTTACAAGCTTGAGAATTCTGAATTTCCTGCGATACTCAGGAAAGGAAATGTCATTTTCTTTGCCCATCAGCTGGACAGATTGTATTTTAATCATGGAGTGCGCTTACACCGGGACCTGGTGGGTAATGCCATCCGGTTATTAATGAAAAAACCATATCTGAATGTAAAGAATCTGCCCAGTTCCGGGCGTGTAAGCCTCTTAAAGCAGGAGAATAAAAACCGGTATATCGCCCATCTGTTGTATTCCCCGGCATTACTTCGGGGAGTGGACATCCAGGTTATAGAAGATTTCCTGCCTGTTCCCGGTGTGGAACTAGAGCTAAGGGTCCTCGAGAAGGTAAAGGATGTTTATCAGATTCCAGGGGAAAAGAAGCTGGATTTTACACAAGAAAACGGGATAATTAAAGTAAATATTCCGGCATTTATAATGCATACGGGAATAGTTTTTAATTACTAAATTAATACCGGTAAATACAATTACCGGCTTTTAGATTTGAAGGATAGCGGAATGAAAAGACTCTTGTTACTTTTGTTAATAGTTTTTCCTCAGACAGGAAATGCCCAAAAAATGGGTTTCAGACCCATAATTACTGCCATGAACCAGACGGTTTCAGAATTCAATTATTACCTGGAAAAGAAAGATTTTCTCCCTTTGATTGAATCAGAATCCATGCAGAACCCGAAAAATGTATGGACCGGTAAAACTCTTTTTGGAAAACACAAAATAACCATTCAAGTGAAGAGTAATAAGGATAATGATGAGATACCGGGAGAGATATTGCTGGATTTTAATGATAATCTTGCTGGAAAGCTTATGTATTCCCGTCTGGAGCGAAAAATAAACCGTCGTTGTGATTATTTCGGCTCCAGGAAAATGAGTTTTCTTTACAGGGATGACATGTATTACCAGGCCCATATCCATTCAAAATCAGATATCGAATTCAGGTTATTTATTTTTGAAGGGCATAATATGATTAAAATTGTGCACTATTATAAAGGAGAAGATTTCTGATGTTTTTTGCACGAATTCCTTTTGCGTTATTATCCAGACAAAAACAAAGATTATAAAAAAAGGCTTTTTGCATATTCTTTTGATTAAAGCTCACAATTTTCCCTTTCCGGGCTTTCATTCCTAACAGGATTACTCGCTCGTGCCTCGCTCGTGATCCATAAAAGGGGAGGCTCACTTGAATCCTCTAAAATGCCTGTTCCAGCTGCGCTGTCTCTTAGGTTTTGTATTTTATTCCCTTACAAAAATAAATTTTTGACGGCTCACAATTTTCCCTTTCCAGGCTTTCATTCCTAACAGGATTACTCGCTCGTGCCTCGCTCGTGATCCATAAAAGGGGAGGCTCACTTGAATCCTCTAAAATGCCTGTTCCAGCTGCGCTGTCTCTTAGGTTTTGTATTTTATTCCCTTACAAAAATAAATTTTTGACGGGTATAAAATACAAAACCTCACCCTTTAGGGGTGAGGCATTTTAGAGGATTCAAGTGATTCCGACAGGATTCGAACCTGTGACCCACGGCTTAGAAGGCCGTTGCTCTGTCCAACTGAGCTACGGAACCAGAGTCAAAACAAAAAATTTACTTTTTGCGGCTGCAAATATAAGAAATTTATAGATTTTAAGCTATTTCTTCTTTATAAAATTTAGAATGAAAACCAGTGGAGATTATCGGAAAAATTAAATCTGCGAATTTTTAATTATATATTTAATTATTCCTAAATTCAACATTTGAAGTATAAAACAATTTCCAGATTATGAACCCAAATTATCTTAAACTTGCCTTTTCTTCAGGTATTCTTGCAATTACGGCATCTTCCTGTAATCATACGGAAGTTGTTTCTGATCAAAATAATCTAAACCCCAATCAACCTAATATACTCTTTATAACCTGTGAAGATATTACCCCCACACTTGGCTGCTATGGGGATACCGTGGTTAGCACTCCTAACATAGACTGGCTGGCCAGCGAGGGAACCATGTATACAAATGCCTATTCCATTGCCGGAGTTTGTGCTCCCAGCAGGCATGCCTTAATTACTGGTATGTACCCAACTTCAACAGGTGGTCATAATATGAGAACTACAAATGTGAGTGTTCCCGGATTACATTCTTATGGAACTGTTCTTCCGGAAGAAGTACGATGTTTTAGTGAATTTCTTCGTCGTGAAGGATATTTTTGTACAAACAACCGCAAAACCGACTACCAGTTTGAGGCACCCATAACCGCCTGGGATGAATGCGATTATGATGCTCATTGGAGAAAAAGGCCTGAGGGTAAACCTTTCTTTTCTGTTTACAATTTCCTGACCACACATGAAAGCCGGATCTGGACTCAGTCCGGGGAGCCTCTTTTAATCGATGAGGCAGCCGTGCCAATTCCTCCCTATTATCCTGACCATCCCAGGGTGAGACATGATGTAGCCAGAAAATATTCCAATATAACCGAAATGGACCGGCAGGTGGGGATATTAATAGATCAGCTTAAAAAAGACGACCTCCTGGATAAAACCATCATCTTT
>CBDUPM010000437.1:0-3163 GCA_965369105.1 uncultured Bacteroidales bacterium
TTTAACTTAACCAGGTATAGTACCTCGTCTATTCTTTTAGCAGGGTTTTTCACATCCGATAGCCTGGCCAGGATTTCCAGGTTTTTACGGGCCGATAAATATTTGTAAAAATCGGGTTTTTCAATCAATGCACCCACCCTGCTCAGCGTGCGAAACCTGTCCACAGACAAATCCCTTCCGAATAAATTGATCTTTCCGGAATCAGGGGATATTAATGAAAGGATCATTCTTATGGAGGTGCTTTTTCCGGAACCATTTGGACCGAGAAATCCATAAATATCCCCCTTGAAAACTGAAAGGGATAGATTATTTACCGCTTTCAGCTTCCCATAAGTCTTGGATATGTTGTCCAGTTTAAGGTATATTTCTTTTTGCACGCTGATATTTTTGATATTAACAGCGGGTAAGGGCTTTTGTTTCTGGGAGGGTGAGTTTATTTTTTAAATTCAACCTTCAAGAGCTTAAACCTGCGGGGTCTAAGACCTTGAAGGTCGAAAATCCTGTAATTATCTGTGAAACAACAATATAAAACATCAGATGTTCTTTTTATCTGATAAATTTGATGAGATTCAATTAATCAATAACCCCAAGTTCCTTACCAACTTTAATAAAAGCATTTATTGCCTTGTCCAGATGTTCTTGTTGATGAGCAGCTGACAATTGGACCCTGATCCTTGCCTGCTCTTTAGGAACCACCGGGAAATAGAATCCGATTACATAGATCCCTTCCTTCAGCAATTTTGCTGCAAAATCCTGGGATAATTTGGCATCATAAAGCATGACAGCACAGATAGCCGACTGACTTGGTTTCAGGTCAAAACCTGCTGCTTTCATTTTTCCTATAAAATAATCTGTATTGCTGTGAAGCTTTTCCTGGAGCTCATTGGTTTCATCCATCATATCAATCATCCTTATTCCAGCTGCAACTACTGCCGGAGGAAGGGAATTTGAAAACAGATAGGGTCGGGATCTTTGTCTGAGCATGTCAATTATTTCTTTTCTGCCGGTTGTAAATCCACCAATTGCCCCCCCAAAGGCTTTTCCAAGAGTCCCGGTAATAATATCCACTTCCCCGCGAATATTGAATAATTCAGTCACACCTTTTCCTGTTTGGCCTACAACTCCGTGCGAATGACATTCATCCACCATTACCATAGCATCATATTTTTTGGCCAGTTCAACAATCTTATCTACCGGCGCCACATGCCCATCCATGGAGAAAACTCCATCAGTGACTATGATCCTGAATCTTTGGGATTGAGCTTCTTTTAGCCTTTCCTCCAAATCAGCCATATCAGCCGTTGCGTACCTGTATCTCTGTGCTTTACAAAGTCTTACCCCATCAATAATGGAGGCGTGATTTAAGGTGTCTGAAATGATGGCATCCTCCTGGGTCAGTATAGGTTCAAAAACACCTCCGTTGGCATCAAAGGCAGCGGCATATAAAATAGTGTCTTCAGTTCCGAAATAACGGGCAATTTTTTGTTCCAGTTTTTTATGCAGATCAGTTGTTCCGCAAATAAAACGTACAGAGGACATGCCATAACCATGACTGTCAAGCGCTTCTTTTGCAGCTCTTACCAATTCCGGATGATTGGATAAACCCAGGTAATTATTAGCACAAAAGTTGAGAACTTCCTGGCCGGAATCCAGTGTAATTTCTGCCTGTTGGGGACTTGTGATAATTCTTTCATTTTTATATAATCCCGCTTCCTGAATTCCTTTTAATTCGGATTGGAGATGTTCTTTGATTTTACCGTACATATCGTTTAATTTATGATTGTTTGAATATTGCGGAACTATTTTTAGTAAAAAACATCAAGCCAGTTTATTACGGATTTCTTTTAACATAAGCTCGCTCATTTTTTCAAGGTCATAGTCATATTTGCAACCCCAGTCTTCCTTTGCCACACTATCATCAATACTTTGAGGCCAACTATCAGCTATGGCCTGGCGAAAATCGGGTTTGTAGTTTATTTGAAAATCGGGCAGGTGCTTTTTAATCTCCTGGTATATTTTTCCGGGTGTAACACTTATTCCTCCCAGATTGTAGGCCGTATGGATGGATAGCTTTGACCGCCTGGCTTCCATAAGGTCAATGGTCGCCCTGATTGCATCCGGCATAAATAACATGGGAAGAGCCGTGTTTTCACTGAGAAAACAATTATATAATCCATTTCGTATGGCTTCGTAATAAATTTCTACAGCATAGTCGGTGGTTCCTCCACCCGCTTCTGTTTTATAACTGATCAGTCCCGGGTAACGGATACTTCTTACGTCCACCTGGTATTTGTTATAATAATAATCGCACCATCTTTCACCGGCAAGCTTGGAAATTCCATAAACGGTAATCGGTTCCATTATTGTTAGCTGGGGAGTATGCAAACGGGGAGTTGTGGGTCCGAAAACAGCGATAGAACTTGGCCAGAAAACCTTTTTAACATCCTCAACCATTTTGGCAATTTCCAGAACATTCAATAGAGATTTCATATTTATATCCCATGCCTGTACCGGTAGTTTCTCTGCATTACCTGATAATACTGCTGCAAGATGATAGATCTGGGTAATTTTATGACGTATGATAAAATGTATTAATTGTTTATCATCCATTACATCCAGCACCTGGAAGGGTCCCCCATCCATTATATCCTGAGAGGCAGGTTTAATATCTGTTGCGAAGATATTGGATTCACCATGTATTTTTCTTAAAGCAGTAACCAGGTCTGAACCAATTTGTCCCGCTGCTCCAATTACCATTATTCTATCCATAAAAAAGTTTTCAAGATTGAAAAATTAATTCATCATTACAATAATTCCGGATCAATTTAAGGATATAATTGATGGGAATTATTGTATCAACGAAAATAGAATAATCCCATTCCTAAAAAAATGATAAATAACATGCAAAACAAATGCTTTACAGTAGCTTTCATATTTTTAACTTAGATTATAAAAAGGAGAATATTTTTTATTGAGGGCTAAATAGTTATCATTTTAAGCTACACCATTACAAAGCTTACAAGCCTTTTTCTTCTTTTAAAAATAGACTATCTTTAAATTTCTCTATAAATTGCATTTATTCAATCCTGCTATACTATGAAAAAAGCCATTTTTATGGGTTTCATGTTTTTCTTGTTTTTTAGTGCCTTTTCACAGGAAAACC
>CBDUPM010000438.1:0-3150 GCA_965369105.1 uncultured Bacteroidales bacterium
TGAAGATATTTATGAAACCTCTTTAATTATATTACCCAACCCTGTCCATGATATTTTCAGGCTTCAATACCAGGTAGAGGAAATATCTCCACTGGAATTTACCATTTTTGATTCTTCCGGGAAACTTATTGATAAAATTGAAAAACAGGGAAATTCCTTGTCTGGGGAATTTGAATGGAGAATCGATAAAAAACTGGATACAGGAACCTATTATATCAATATGATTCAAAAGGGTAAAAAGATCAAAACCTCTGTTTTGGTCAAAACTCACTAATTTAAAAATCTCGGTTAATCCGGGGTGTTTCCTAAGCTCAATCGAAAGAAAATCTTTAACCACTTTGCCGAGTGAAGTAATCTGTTCCATTGTTTTTGTGGATATGTTTCGAAACCATTCATGCTTTTGAATGTTTAACAGAGACATCTATTAAATTTTTACAATGACAGAGGTCCCCAAAAAGAAAATTACTCTTTCAGGTATCCGGGAAGCCATAAGGCTTTTTAAGTATATCAAACCTTACAGAGGAAAGTATGCTTTGGGTTTATTTTTTCTTTTTGGTTCAAGTCTGGCAAATCTTGCATTCCCAAAATTACTGGGCGATCTGGTAAATTCAGGAAATGAGGGAAACCTGGGTGATGATCTCAACCGGATTGCCATATTACTGGGTGCCCTGCTGCTGATCCAGGCAACCTTCTCTTATTTCAGGGTAATCCTTTTTGTAACCGTTTCTGAAAAGGCACTTGCTGATTTGAGACAGCATACCTATAACCATTTGATTAAGCTTCCCATTCCTTTCTTTGACAAACGCAGGGTGGGTGAATTAAACAGCAGAATTTCCTCCGATATTTCCCTGCTCCAGGAGACCCTTACTTCTACCCTGGCGGAGTTCATTCGTCAGATCATTATTATTGTTGGGGGAATAAGCCTTCTGGTGATTACCTCTGGCAGACTTACTCTTTTTATGCTGGCAATTCTTCCGGCTGTAGTTTTACTCTCCGTTTTCTTTGGACGCTTCATAAGATCCTATTCCAAAGACGCTCAAAAGGAAGTTGCGTCTTCCAATACAATTGTGGAAGAAACCCTGCAGGGTATCCAGGGCGTAAAGGCTTATACCAATGAAAATTATGAAATGGCCAGATATAAAGAGAAAACCATCGATATAGCCAGGATAGGAATTAAGGGAGGAAAATACCGGGCGGCTTTTTCATCCTTTCTTATCATAGGTTTATTCGGGGCAATGGTGGCAGTAATCTGGAAAGGAGCCAGTTTGCTGGCCAATGGTGAGATTAATGCAGGAGAACTATTTTCTTTTGTACTGTATTCAGGTTTCATTGGTGGCACCATAGGAGGACTGGCAAATGTATTTACACGAATCCAAAGATTCCTGGGAGCAACCGAGGATCTGTTTGAAATATTTGAAGAAGAAACAGAGGAGCTTGAAAATGAAATGGCAAACCAAGAACCCATCAGCGGGGAAATCAGGTTTAAAAATGTATCATTTACTTATCCTGAAAGGCCCGAAGAACAGGTGCTTAACAATATCAACTTTGAGATCAGAGAAAATCAGAATGTTGCCCTGGTGGGACCCAGCGGGGCAGGGAAATCTACCATAACCTCACTTCTATTGCAATTCTACAAACCCACGGAAGGTGAAATTCTTTTTGATAATAAAAATTCTTCCCAATACTCCCTTTCATCTCTCAGGAAACAAATCGGCCTGGTTCCCCAGGATATTTTCCTGTTCGGAGGAACTATCAGGGAGAACATTGCATACGGAAACCCCAGGGCCGGTGAAAAAGAAATACGAGATGCTGCGGAAAAGGCAAATGCACTGGATTTTATTATGGGCTTCCCCCAAAATTTTGAAACAGTAGTGGGGGAACGGGGCACCCAGTTGTCTGGTGGTCAAAGACAAAGAATCGCAATTGCAAGGGCTGTACTCAAGGACCCGAAAATTCTCATCCTGGATGAAGCCACATCCTCCCTCGACTCCGAATCAGAAAAACTTGTGCAGGATGCACTGGAGAAGTTAATGGAAGGAAGAACCTCCCTGGTCATCGCACATCGGCTGGCTACAGTCCGGAAAGCCAACCAGATTATTGTCATCGATAAGGGGAAAATTGTTGAAACTGGAACTCACCAGCAACTCCTGAAGATCCCTGAGGGAATTTACAGGAACCTGAGCGAATTACAATTTGTCAGTTAATCATTTCTTTGATGCTGTATGTATTTATAAATTAACCGGTTTCCAGAATTTAATGATTCAATTACCATCAATCGAATTCCTATTTTACAAATTGAAAGGCCTGGCTTGCAAATTCATTTCCAAACTGAGCTTTAATTATATAATAGCCATGGCTGAGTGATTTAACACTATAACTTAGCTTTTGAAATCCTGATTGTTCTTCAGCTGCTACCAGTGTTCTTATCTCATTGCCACCTAAATCATATAATTTAATCGTTACCGGCAATTTTCTATCAAGATGATATTCCATATGCAGGAATTCATTGACCGGATTCGGATACATTTTAAAGCCATATTTTTCCTGTTCTGATGTTAAAGAATTTGATCCACTGATGGTAAAATCATCATTTCCCACATCACTTTTTACCAGGGAACCTGAACTTGTAATCCTTATGGTATAATCATTTGAACTGACAACACTGTTTTCAATTGTCCAGTTTATGGTGTTCCCGCTTATACTGGTAAACAGAGCAGCCACAAATTCTCCTCCTTTCAGAAGATCAATTGCAACATTTTCCCCGGTGTTGTTTTCCCAGCTGATTACCACCTCACTGTTCCTGTCAAAATCTTCCCCTCCATTTGGTGATAATAATTTCACATATGGAACAGCCGCAGATAAACATGCCGAATCATTGATGGAGAAACTAAAATCACTGACATCTTGTATGGCCGGATTATCAGTGCTGCTAATTAATACACTATAGTTACAGGCTGAATCTAAATCTACTGGCAACTCCCATAAATATGCATCGGTATTTGGAACCGTATCGATGTTCATCAGGAATTGGGAATCCTTATATAAATCAAGAACAACATCATCTTTTGTATTCCCTTCCCATTCAATAAAATATTCCAAACCGCGATCCCAGACTTCATCTCCATTGGGTGAGGTTATATTCAGGTAAGG
>CBDUPM010000439.1:0-3141 GCA_965369105.1 uncultured Bacteroidales bacterium
CTACCCAGTACCCAGCACCATGCACCCAGTACCCAGTACCCAGCACCATGCACCCAGTACCCAGTAACCAGCAACCAGCAACCAGCAACCAGCACCCCACCTTAATTAATCATTCTGTACCATCTTCTGAAGGGAGTTTCAAAATGAAGATAAAATCCGGGTTCTTTCAGACTGTTGATCGTAAGTTCCAGCCTGAGAACCTGATCATAATAACTTACCAGGTCAATACCCAGACCGGAGCTGTAGAGAATCTTATTCGGCAGGATATTGTTATTCCCACCGATAAAGTTAGCCTGTACATAAGCTGCATCAAGGAATAAATTCAGATAAATGGCTAAATGGCTTTTCCGGAACTGATCCAGGGAAAATCCGGGCAAAAAGAATGTACTGGGTGGAAGGAGGGTATATTTTAAATTGTTAACTAAAAGGGAATAGCTGTTTCCATTGATGGTGTAATGTTCAAATCCCCTGATATAAAAATTGTAACCAATTGCCTTTTCAAACAGGGAAGGCAGGGCTTCGTCTTTTGTCAGTTTTATTTTTAAATTATTTTCAAGATAAAGTCTTGATTTTAAACCGGAATTCAGGGAGGCAATTAAATTGAAATCTGTTTTTTTATAAGGAAAATCACTTATCAGATTTAGTCCTTGCCGGTAAATACCCAGCCTTAAAAAGGAGCCGCTTAAAGGATAAATTTTATTATCCCTCCGGTCGTGTTCAAAAACCCATTCAAAATCAAAAAAATTTAATGAGCCATTTTGAATTCCCAGGTATTCCTCCCGGTTCAGGTCATCATGAAGAAGGTGACTTTGATAGCCTGCAGAAAATAAATATCTGGTATAAAGCCCGGGTCTGTATATATATGTCAGGATGGACGAAAAAGATTCATAAATATGTTTTTCATCTGTCTGAAAATAGACAGGTTTATCATTTTCATTGCGAATGATTACTTCGTGTTGCCGAAATTTATTTAAAATAATATTCAGTCCGTGCTTTTTGTTTTTATCCAGGTTAAAAGTCGAATATTCCAGCGAAAAATGTTCTTTGTATCCAAATCTTAATTTTGTACGTAATAATTCCCTTCTCCCCCTGAAATTATTCCAGTTTATAAAAGTGCCGTAGTTGAGTTTGCTGAAATCAGGCTCTTTTAACCATACCGGCAGATTTCTGTCGCCCACCTCCAGTATGGGTAATGGCCATATGTACCATCTTTCAGTCACTTCAATCACAACATTTATATCAAATCCTGTTATCCTGTAATTCAGCTGTGCAAAATTAAAAAGGGAGGTATTTAACAGATTATTCTCACTTTGCCTGAATGCCTCATTGATTTCAAATGCCGTTAGGCTGTCACCTTTTTCAAATGTTAGTTCACGGTATATGATTGATTCATGACTTACTTTATTTCCTTTTATTTCGATATTCTTAATATGGAAGTAATATATTTTTGAAGTTTGAGAGAATGAAAGGGGCAAACCTGCAAAAAACAGGCTCAGCAAAATCAATAAGAATTTCTTGACAGAATGCATGCTGCAAATTAACTAAAAAATCATCGTGAGTAAAAAGGAAAAAGGACTGTATCGATAATTTAACTGATACAGTCCTTTTGTTTCATATGAATAGGTGCAGGGTTTTATTCCAGCTGAGAAGCTGCACTCATTCCATTTCCGTTATTATTGTTTTCATCTTTTCTCAACCGGCCAAAAAGTTTTTGGGTTCTTTTCTGTGCAAGAGTTGTTAACCTGTACATGACCGGAACAATAATTAATGTAAGAAAAGTAGAGAAGCTCAGTCCAAATATTACGGTCCATGATATGGGCCCCCAGAATAAGACCTGTTCTCCACCAAAGAAAATATCCGGTTTGTATTCTGTAAACAATCCGGCAAAATCAAAATTCAGTCCAATAGCAAGTGAAATCAAACCGAGGATGGTGGTAATAGCCGTTAATAGAACAGGGCGAAGTCTGGTTCTTCCACCTTCAATCACACACTGGGTTGCAATATCGGCCGGTAAGAAAGCGTCTGGTTCGAGTCCCATTTCTTTTCTTCGACGACTTTTCAGCAATTCTATATAATCGATGAGAACTATGGCATTGTTTACTACAATTCCGGCAAGAGAGATGATACCAATCCCCGTCATTACAACGATGAAGTCCATTTTGAAAGTCGCCAATCCGCCAAATACCCCAATAGTACTGAATAAAACAGAAGCCATAATTATTACCGGTTTTATCAGGGAGTTAAACTGCGTTACCAGGATCAGGATTATAAGGGCCAATGCGATAAGCATCGCGCCTCCAAGAAAGGCCATTGATTCCTGCATTTCCTGTTGTTCCCCGGTAAAGGCATAACGATAGCCTTCAGGCATTTGAATTGAGTTTTCAAGAACGGAAGCGATCTGCTCATTAACTTTTGTCGCATTATAACCGGAGATCACTTTGGATGAAAGCGTGATAACACGGTCCATATCTTTTCTTCGTATGGAACTGTAGGTACTTTGATATTTTATATCAGCGAGGGCAGAAATCGGCAAGAGGTATGCAATTCCGTTTTCCCTGAATATCACTTTCTGATTCAGTAAGGTTGTTAAATCGTAGCGATATTCCTCCTTCAGCCTTAACTGAATGGGATATTCTTCCTCACCCATTTTGAAATCAGAGATTTCAAGTCCGAACAAGGCAGTCCTGATGGTATTTGCAACCATCCGGGTAGAAAGACCGTATCTTCTGACTTTTTCCCGGTCCAGGCTGATCAGCAATTCGGGTTTATCCACTTTCAGGTCCATTTTAAGACCTTCGATACCGTCAATCTGGTTTAATTCCAGAATCTGAATAATACTATCAGACCAGGTTAGCAGCTGGTCAAAATCTTCACCGGTAACTTCAATATTTATAGGCTCTCCCGCAGGTGGTCCCATTTCTTCTTTTAATATTGAAATACTCACACCCGGATAATGATTATTGAGATTATCACTCAATTCCCGCATAATTTCCGTGGTATTTACACCACCTCTGTCCCTGAAATCAACAAATGAAAGAGTTGTAAATGCCTTATATGGGGTTCCTCCTGCACTAACATCCACATCTCCGGAGGCACTTTTTCCTACCGTCGTTAAAACAGATTCAATAATATTCCCATAGG
>CBDUPM010000440.1:0-3134 GCA_965369105.1 uncultured Bacteroidales bacterium
TAACAAATACAGCCTGATGCGAATCCCGTATTATGGCACAAAAAACCCCTGGGGAGAACCTGAGATAGTTATTGATGCTGGTAGCACTGGCATGAGTGTTTCCAAACCTTCCATGTCTCCTGATGGCAAATTTCTGATATGCTCAATGTCGGATTATGGATACTTCACGATTTTTCATAAAAAAAGTGATCTCTATTTAATCAACACCGAAACCGGGGATTTTAAAAAACTTGAGATTAACAGCCCAAGCACTGAAAGCCACTCTACCTGGTCATCCAATGGCCGGTGGCTGGTGTTCAGCAGCAAGCGAATGGATGATGTTTTTACCCGTCCTTTTATAAGTTATATCGATGAAAAGGGTGTGGCACATTCGCCTTTCGTATTGCCCCAAAAGGATCCCGGGTCGAATGACCTCCTGCTTGCAAACTACAATTTACCTGAGTTACTGAAATCAGAAATTGAACTTTCTCCCATTGAAATACGGGATGCAATAATTTCTGAGGCAAAAAACGTGATTCCTGAATTATAAATACCTGTTCCAAAAAATAATTTCAGGTTTTTAAATTGCGCATTTTTACGTATTTTACCACAATTGAAACTGAAACTAATCAAAAAAAACTGAAATAAATAAGCTTTATTTCTATAAAAAAGACCACCAAATGAAAACACGAACTAAACTATTGCTTTCCTTCCTATTTCTCGGGACTGTTTTATCTTCTTATTCCCAGACCGCTGCAATCCGGTTAAATCAACTGGGATATTATCCGGAAGCAAATAAAATTGCCCTCGTCGTATATGGGGAGGCTAATAGCTTTGAAGTCATTAATTTAGCAGACAGCTCCGTTGAATTTACAGGAGAATTAAGTGAAAGTGTTTATTGGAGCGATGCCGGAGATAGTCTGAGACAATGCGATTTTTCCCCACTTGATAAAGAAGGTATGTTTAAAATTCGCATTCCTGGTTTCGGGGAATCTTATCCTTTTGTAATATCCAAAACCGTTTTTCGGAAAGCTGCCTATGCTTCCCTGAAAAGCTATTATTACCAACGCTGTTCCTTTGATTTAGAGGCCGAATTTGCCGGATTGTGGGCAAGAGCTTCCGGACATCCGGATAATTCATGTATTTTTCATGAGTCCACAGGGAAAACCGGAACCCTTTCCTCACCGGGAGGCTGGTACGATGCAGGTGATTTTGGAAAATATGTTGTGAATGCCGGTATTTCTGTGGCTACCTTGCTTTCATTTTATGAAAATTTCAATCACTACTTCAATGATGGATCTATCCATATTCCAGAGTCGGGAAACGGACAGAACGATCTGCTCGATGAAGTAAAATATGAACTGGATTGGCTTAAAACCATGCAGGATGATGATGGAGGAGTATTTCATAAATTAACTACTTTGAATTTTACCGGTACAATTATGCCCGAAAATGCGAACAACCCAAGGTATGTAATTGGCAAATCAACCGCAGCTACGCTGGATTTTGCTGCTATGATGGCCATGGCGGGTCGTATCTACCAGGAATATGATGCAGATTTTGCGAACGATTGCATTATCAGGGCTGAAAATGCCTGGACCTGGGCGAATGCAAATCCCTCCGAAATTTATACGAATCCTCCTGATGTATCCACCGGGCAGTATGGAGATGGTAATGTTTCAGATGAATTTATCTGGGCTTCAGCAGAACTTTATATAAGCACCGGAAAAGTGGAATACAAGAGCTACCTGGAATCAAAAAGCGGATCACTTAATTATTATAGTTCTCCAAGCTGGCCAAATGTTCAGCCTATTGCTTCTCTTTCCCTTCTGACGCAAGCCAATGGTTTGTCTGAAACTATTCTTAATAATATTAAAAATTCACTTATATCTACTTCTGATAACTGGCTCAACCAAATTGCTTCCAATCCATCCCGGATTCCAAATCATGGTTATTATTGGGGTTCAAACAGCGGAATGGCTAATATGGGTATTGGCTTGATCTATGCATACCTGGTAACAAATGATTTGAAATATATCAAAGGGGCTGCTGAGACAGCCGATTATATCCTGGGTAAAAATGCCACCGGGTTTTCATTTGTATCTGCTTATGGTTACAAAACTCCCATGAATTTTCATCACCGGGCTTCCCAGGCCGACGGAATTACTCAACCCGTTCCGGGGTTTGTAGCCGGTGGTCCTAATAAAGACAAACAGGATAATCAGCAATATCCATTTCCTGAACCTGCAAAATCATATGTGGATGTTTATGGAAGTTATGCCTCAAATGAAATTTGTATTAACTGGAACTCACCCCTTACTGCATTGCTTGCAGGAGTGGATGCGGTTTTAGGCGACAGTTCAGTCGTTGATTTTGAGGTTCCGACCATTGTAAATGATCCCCCTACGGTCAGAATTTCAACTCCACTTTATGGTGCTGAAGAAGGAACAGATGCTCCTGTTTTGGTTAGTGGATTGGCCACCGATCCTGATGGAATCTCTAAAGTGGAACTTTATATTGATAATCGTTTTGCGGGTGTTGTTACAACAGGTGCATTTGAGTGGGAATTATCTTCCTTAGAAGTCGGCTCTCATTCGGCAACTGTCCTAGCATATGATACATACGGACTTACATCAGAAAAAACAAGTATTTTTAGCGTAAATCTGATCAATGTTGTTCCGGGAAAAATAGAAGCAGAAGATTATTCAGATATGTCAGGGATAATTACTGAGAATACCTCCGATGTGGATGGAGGGCTGAATGTTACCGGGATTAATTCCGGCGACTGGATTGATTTTTTAATAAATGTCCTTGATGGTGGAAAATACAGGATCGATTACCGGGTAGCAAGTAATTCAGGAGGAGGAGAATTTACCCTGGGAAGGCCATCGGCAGCACCTTATTCAACCATGATGGTTGAATCGACCGGGGGTTTTCAGGAATGGAAAACTATTTCGGATGAAATTAGAATACCTCCGGGTCAGCAGACTTTCAGGCTTTATGCCGTTAAGGGAGGTTGGAATATTAACTGGATGTATCTGGAAAAACCGAATTCAATTGAGAATAATGAAGATATTTATAAAACCTCTTTAAGTATATTGCCCAACCCTGTCCATGATATTTTCAGGCTTCAATACCAGGTAGAGGAAATATCT
>CBDUPM010000441.1:0-3124 GCA_965369105.1 uncultured Bacteroidales bacterium
CACTCCTTTTACCGGTATTTTTTACACTGACCGAAAGAGTAACAACTTCTTCCCCTTCCAGACTTTCTGAATCCAGCTGTATATCACTATATTCGAAACTGGTGTAGCTTAAACCATAGCCAAATGAATAAAGCGGAGAGCCTTTGAAATACCTGTAAGTAAAACCTTCCATATTGTAATTTTCGAAATCCGGAATATCTTTTTCGCTTTTATAAAATGTCAGGGGAAGCCTTCCTGCCGGATTATAATCGCCGAACAAAACATCTGCTATAGCGGTACCTGCAGACTGACCGGGATACCAGGCTTCCAGAATTGCAGGAATATTTTCATTTTCCCAGTTAACTGCCACTGCACTTCCGTTCAGAAGAACCAGAACGGTGGGTTTTCCAACAGCCATAATTTTTTTCATGAAGTTTTGTTGAAAATCCGGTAAATCGATTCTGACCCTGTCCCCACCGTCAAAACCCGGTACAATCACTTTCATTTCCTCACCTTCCAACCTGGGAGATAATCCCATAAACAGGATTACTGCATCTGCTTCTTTTGCCATGGCAATAGCTTCAGCTTCATGATCTTTTCGTGGAACCGACCACAGAAAACTGACGTTTGCATCTCCGTGGATATCAAAATGCTTTACTTCCACCTTATATGCTTTGCCTGCTTCCAGTTCTACAAACTCGTATTTTTTTAGAGAATGATGGATATTTTCCATTTTAGCCATTTGCCTGTCGTCCAATAAAACTTCAAAAGCATGGAAGCCCTCTCCGCCAATGGCATATCGTCCGCTTACTTCCGGAACCATGTAACCGGTCCATTTGCCTGAAAAATTATCCGGATCCAGATCTTCATAAGGAGCTTTATCCCACCAGTAAAAATCAACTTCTTCATCCACTCTTGAGTGAAGGGGCTCTCCTTCAAATTTGGCATTATTATAAAAACTTGCCTTAAGCCCATGTTCCGTAAGAGTTTCATCGGTAAAAAGCACGCTTCCGGGAACTACTTCGAAAGTAGGCAGATTTTCAGCATGTTCACATCCCAGGGAGTACATAATTTCGGCATCCGGAAGCTTATTGATGATCCCCTGAAGGGGGGTGACCGGATTAGAAGGGATGCCATTATAATTGGCAAGCAAAACCTCTATGTCATCCGAATTGGGTCCCATAACTGCAATTTTTTTAAGATCTTTGCTGAGCGGAAGTGTTTTATTCTCATTCTTAAGCAGAACCATAGATTTTCTGGCAGCTTCAATGGCAAGGGCTTTATTTTCTTCACTATCCACAACATCATATGATATTTTTAAAAAATCCACCATCTCATCCGGGTCAAACATTCCCATTTTCAGCCTCGCAATAAGCAAGCGCTTTAGTGCTTTATCAATTTGTTCCTCCGTAATTAATCCTTGTTCAACAGCTTCATTCAAAGAAGGAGAAACGGATCCGCAATTCACATCTGTTCCTATTTTAAACGCCATTGCCGCAGCTTCGGCTGCAGTCTCCACCACTTCATGGTGACCCTTTTCATAGAAATCGACCAGTGCCCAGCAGTCTGAAACTACATATCCGTCAAATCCCCATTCATTTCTTAAGATATCTCTTAAAAGGATATTGCTTCCACAACAGGGCTCTCCTTCAAAACGATTATAGGCACACATTATTGAAGCCACTCCCGCATCTTTTACACTGCGTTCAAAGGCCGGCAGATAGGTATTTCTTAAATCGTGTTCACTAACTCTTGCATCAAAGCTATGCCTGGATGATTCAGGACCATTATGAACGGCATAATGCTTTGCAGTGGCAATCGCTTTATAATATTTGGAATCATTTCCCTGGATACCATTTATAAAATTTACCGCCAATTCACCGGTTAAGAATGGATCTTCGCCGTAAGTTTCCATTCCCCTTCCCCATCGCGGATCACGGAAAATATTTATATTGGGAGTCCAGAAGGTAATTCCCTGGTAAATACCTCTTTTGTCTTTGCTTATAAAGTCATGGTATTTAGCCCTTCCTTCATCAGAAATGGCTGTAGCAACCCGGTTGATCATATCCTTGTCCCATGAGGCTGCCATTCCAATGGCTTGTGGAAAGACTGTTGCCAGGCCGCTCCTGGCCACACCATGCAAACATTCATTCCACCAGTTATACGCAGGCACTCCCAGCCGGTCAATTGCCGCTGATTCATAATTCATCTGACTGACCTTCTCTTCAAGTGTCATCAGGGAAATAAGATTTTCAGCTCTTTCTTCAAAGCTCAAATCAGGATTTTGAAATGGAAATTCATACTCCTTTTTACTGGTACAGGAAAAAAGGAATGCAGACACAAATAATAAAGCCAGGAATTTTTTCATTTTATAAGATATTTATTGGTAGCAATAGTCTAACACATTCAAATCGGATTGCTTATGAAATGCTTTGAAATTAATATGCTCTGTTAGAAACAGTCCAACAAAATAATGAAATATTCCTTAAAAAATCATTTATCTGAATGAATAGTATTATGAAAACAATAATACAGTTACCCTAAAAACATCTCACTTTTATTATTTTCAAATATTAAAATTTAAGAATCGGAAAAGGAATCTGTCCTGAATCCATGCTGATGCCGTGGTTTATATTTAACAGAACAATTCGAAAAAACCTGAAGATGTAAGAAATGTATCATCAATTCTGAATATGCGTCATAAAACAGGATTTCTGATAATTATAAAACTTAATTCTTGACCTAACTTCGTAACCTGATATAACTTTGTAAAAATAAATTATCGTGAAATACAGGAATAAAATCTATTTAATATTTTTATCTGTCCTTATGCCTTTTAATTACTCATGTAATGAAGAAAAAATGAAATATAAAGACGCTGATCTTCCGATTGAAGAAAGAGTGCAGGATTTGCTCTCCAGAATGACTCTTGAAGAAAAAGTTGCCCAGATGCTTGCGGTAAACAGTGAAGTTAAAGACTCTATTGAAATATCTGAAGATGGGAAAATCAATATTGATAAAATAAGGTCTGTCCTTAAAAACGGGATCGGACAAATTACCAGGGTAAGCGAAACACGAGGGGGTGTTAGTCAGACAAGTGATAAAGGAGAAAAAGGAATGACCGCCTACGAAAACGCAGTTTTAA
>CBDUPM010000442.1:0-3123 GCA_965369105.1 uncultured Bacteroidales bacterium
ATGGACAATAAGATCATCCAGATCAATGAACTCATAATCAATCAATTTGGCCAGACGCTTCCCATGTGTGGTTTTGCCTGCTCCCATAAATCCTATAAGAAAGATTTTCAAAATTTAAATTTTATAGATCAAGCGACATTTGGCCATTTCCTTTTCCGGAAGATTTATCATTTTTTCCGGATTTTTTTGAGCTTGTTCCCGGTTTTACAGGAGGTTCCTTTTCCTCTTTTGGCTTTGCAACCGCTTCCGTTTTCTTCGGATTGCCAGCAGCTTTTCCCTTCTTCATTTCAGCAGGTTTTTCCTCAGGCTTTTCAGAAGAGGAAGGAGCGTTTGAATCAGCTTCCTCTGTTTCCAGATTATTTTCGATTTCCATCGGAATATCTTCTGGATTTACATCAGGGATCAGGGGTTCCAGTTCTTTAATGACGGAAACCTCATAGGTGGATAATCTTTTACCTCTTGCTTTAAAACTTTTTACTCCAATAAAATCAGCCACTTCTATCTTTTCCGGATCCCGGTCTTTATTTTTTCCTCCAAAAATAATTTCCAGCCGCGGGTATTCCACTTCCGTCAATCTGATTAATTTAGAATCAGGATGGTCTCCAATAAAGGACTGAGCTTTATCATTCAGGTCAAAAACGAATCTTTTGACATAATAATAGTCCTGATCTCCGTCAAAATAAGCAGCTGAAAATATTTTCTCTTCCCTGTATTTCTCCAGAATCAGAATATCGTCTTCAAAGTGCTGGGAAAGGTCAAAATTGCAGGTTCTGTATTTACCGGATTTAGTCACCACCAAAATCTTATCATCGCCTGAAAATTCACCGATAAACTCACCCCTTGCATCAGCATTCAGACGATTTACATCTTCATCAAACCATATTTTCCTTCCACCCAGGGTTGACTCTCCTTTTTCTTTTAAAACAATTTTATGGACCGTATGCTTGGTCAGGATGTTTCCCATGGCACCTTTTCCCTTGATATCCAATTCACTGAAATCAATTTCAAGAATCAGGTTTTTCAGGCGGGGACGAGGTTTCAGATACACCTTTATAACTTCGGCTTCCCCATTTGGATTCACGGTGAGATAGGTAATTCTGGAATTTTTATGCTCCTTTATGAATGAATAGGGTTTATCCCTCGTGACGCCTGTCACCGCAGCCCTTTTCATCATAGTATAGCCGGTATTGCCATCAAGATATGTAACATTGTAAATCGTCCGTTTATCGTTTTTCTTAAATACCCCGATATACAGAATATCCTTTCCGGCAAAGACTTTATCTGCTACCTTTGTCACCATATACCTGCCATCTCTGTGAATGGTTATGATGTCATCTATATCAGAACACTCGCATACAAATTCATCCTTTTTCAATCCGGTACCAAAGAACCCTTCTTTGCGGTCGACATATAATTTCTGGTTGGCAACCACCACCGTGGCGGCTTCTATATTTTCGAAATTCCGGATTTCTGTCTTTCTTTCCCTACCGGCTCCATATTTCTTTTTTATCTGACGATAATAATTGATGGTAAAAGGAATAATATTATTGAGATGGTTTTTCACCTCTTCAATTTCAAGCTCAAGTCCCTTAATGATCTCGTCTGCTTTTTTCTTATCAAATTTTGAGATTCGTTTAATTTTAATTTCCGTCAGATGGATAATATCATCACGGCTCACCTCTCTTCTTAAAAGCTTTTTAAAGGGATCTAATCCTTTATCAATGGCTATAATAACTTCTTCCCAGGTTTCGCATTCTTCAATATCGCTATAGATTTTGTTTTCGATAAATATTTTCTCAAGTGAAGAAAAATGCCAGGAGGTTTCCAGTTCCTGCAATTTAATTTCGAGCTCCATTTTCAGGAGATCACGGGTATTGATCGTATTGATCTTAAGAACTTCACTTACCCCTATAAACCGGGGTTTTTCATCCTCAATAATGCAGCTGTTAGGAGAAATGGATGTTTCACAATCCGTAAAAGCATAAAGTGCATCAATGGTTTTATCCGACGAAACATTTGGTCCGAGGTGAACCAGGATTTCTACATTCTCGGAAGTATTATCATCAATTTTCTTGATTTTAATTTTTCCCTTATCATTCGCTTTAATTATCGAATCAATCAGGGTGGTGGTATTCTTACCAAATGGTAATTCCGTAATGACCAGGGTTTTTTTATCCAGTTTTTCAATTTTCGCCCTGACCTTTATTGCACCGCCTCTTAAGCCATCGTTATACCTTGAAAAATCGGCCATTCCTCCGGTAGGAAAATCAGGATAAAGTTCAAATTTTTTATCCTGCAGATGGGCAATGGAGGCGTCGATCAATTCAATAAAATTATGGGGAAGGATTTTAGATGCGAGTCCCACCGCTATTCCTTCTGCACCCTGTGCCAGGAGAAGGGGAAATTTTACCGGCAGGGTAAAGGGTTCCTTATTTCTGCCGTCATAGGATAATTTCCATTCAGTGGTTTTCGGATTAAAAACAACTTCAAGGGCAAACTTCGACAGGCGGGCTTCGATATACCTGGGTGCAGCGGAACCATCTCCGGTTAAAATATTTCCCCAGTTTCCCTGGGTTTCCACCAAAAGGTCTTTTTGTCCCAGCTGAACCAGAGCATCCCCAATGGAGGCATCCCCGTGGGGGTGAAATTGCATGGTAAAACCAATAATATTTGCAACTTTATTAAATCGTCCGTCATCCATTCTCCTCATGGCATGCAGTATGCGTCTCTGAACAGGTTTTAGTCCATCATTCATATGAGGAACCGCCCGTTCCAGTATTACATAGGAAGCATAATCGAGGAACCAGTCTTCAAACATCTCTCCCAGATGAGTGATTTTTGGAATATCGCCACCTCCGCCACCTTCAGAACCGGAATCGAAGAATTCCTGGTCCGGGTTTTCATTTATATTATTAAGATTGGAATCGTCCATTTTCAAAACAAACAAAAATTAATCTTCTTCAACAATTTCTTCTTCAACAAAATCTTCTTCAACTCTCAGGTTATTAATGATAAAATCCTGCCTTTCCGGAGTATTCTTCCCCATATAATAAGTCAATAATTCACTAACAGTATCATCTTTCCTGAGTCTTACCGGTTCAAGCCTGATATCCTTCCCGATGA
>CBDUPM010000443.1:0-3122 GCA_965369105.1 uncultured Bacteroidales bacterium
GAATTCATTACAATTTTTAAGGGATACCTTTCAGCATCTGAAAAATTGCCTGATGAAATTTTTTAAGGTTTTTAAAAACAAGAAAAGCTTAAATACATAATATGAAAACCATTCAAAATATACTTTTTTTATCCTTTATACTTTTACTGACTTTCTGTTCATCGCCCGAGTCACCAAAAAAATCAGAGGAGGGTATTAAGGCAGAAATAATATTTAATTCCAATCTGTATGATTTTGGAAATATTCCATATGAAAGTGATGGAAGATGTTATTTTGAATTTACAAATAACTCTGATAAGGACCTCATAATCAATAAAGTCAGAACAACCTGTGGTTGCACCCGGCCTGAGTGGCCTGAACAGCCAATTCCTGCAGGTGGAAAAGGGAAAATCGGGGTAAGTTATAATACAAAACTGGTGGGTGCATTCAGCAAAACCATCCATGTTTACAGCAATACAAAGGATTCTCCTAAACGTTTAGTGATCAAAGGAAAAGTATTACCAGAACCATCAAAAAATTAAAATTATGCCTGAAATATCCAATAAAGGAAAGAAAATGCCGGCTTCGCCCATCCGGAAGCTGGTCCCCTTTGCAGAAGAAGCTAAAAAGAAGGGAAGAAAAGTTTATCACCTGAATATTGGTCAGCCTGATATTAAAACGCCCAAAGGGGCAATTGATGCTGTTAAAAATTTAAAAGAAACGGTGATTGAATACAGTCATTCTGCCGGTAACGAAAGCTATAGAAAAAAACTGGCTGGTTATTATCAAAAACTGGGTGTAAATATTGATCATACTGAAATCCTGGTAACCACAGGTGGCTCCGAAGCCATTTCCTTTGCTTTAATGTCTACTGTGGATGAAGGTGAAGAAATCATCATTCCGGAACCTTTTTATGCCAATTATAATGGCTTCTCGACCGCTGCAGGTGTTAAGGTAATTCCTGTAACCTCAGGAATTGATACAGACTTTGCTCTTCCTCCCATTTCTGAATTTGAAAAACTGATTACACCTAAAACACGGGGCATTGTTATTTGCAACCCCAATAATCCAACGGGATATCTTTATTCCAGGGAGGAAATTGAGATGCTGGGCGAGATTATACGGAAACATGACCTCTACCTTTATGCCGATGAGGTTTACCGGGAATTTTGCTATGACGGAAAGAAACATTTTTCTGTAATGAACCTGAAAGGACTGGAAGAAAATGTTATCATGATGGATTCTGTCTCGAAAAGGTATTCAGCCTGCGGTGTAAGGATTGGTGCCCTGATCAGCAAAAACAATGAAGTAATAAATACTGCATTGAAATTTGCACAGGCAAGGTTAAGTCCCCCTTCACTGGGACAAATCCTGGGCGAAGCCGCCATCGATACACCTAATTCCTATTTTGAAGAAGTTTACGCTGAATACATAGCCAGGAGGGATTTCATGGTTGAGAAACTGAATAATATGGAAGGGGTTAAATGCCCGGTTCCCGGAGGTGCCTTTTATACCATTGCAGAACTTCCGGTTGATGATGCCGACAAATTTTCCAAGTGGATTCTAAGTGATTTTGAATATAAAAATCAAACCGTAATGATGGCTCCGGCATCCGGGTTTTATTCTGATCCTGAATTGGGTAAAAAACAGGTAAGGATTGCCTATGTTCTGAAGAAAGAAGATCTGGCAAAAGCAATGGAAACCCTGGAGGTGGCCCTGAAGGTTTATCCGGGAAGGGTATAAAATCTTAGGAATGCCAGCCAGGTTTGGTCTGTTGTCAGACCCGGGCGAACTAAGTAGCATTTTCCAGGAAGGGATAAAATATTAAACAGCCTGAACGTAAGTGCGTGATATCCTGAAGGATAGATACAAAATCACTTAGGGATTTAAGTCCCTTTTCAATTTTGCCATTTTATAATTAATCTTAAAGTTTCAAATATTAATTATTGATAAATTATATACTTTTCCCTTACCTTCTTAAATTCAGCTAAACCAGGCTGCCAGCTTTCTTTAATTTCAGCCAGACTCCAGCCAGACTCAATCTGTATTATTAAGCTATCCGTACCTGCCAGTAATTCAAAATAGGGTAAGAAGAAACTTTCCTTATGCTGAAAGGATTCAAAGGCAGAAATTAACCATTCCAGATTCAATGAATTCATTTGTCCGGGGTCTGTTGAATAGTTATGCAAATCGAAACCATTACATTCCTGCCCTGAAAGTTTTGGATTTACTGCAAATCCGGGCCGACTCTCCGGTATAAAGGAAAACCCGGTTGGAGAAAATTCCGGATGGCCATAAACCTTAAATGGGAAATCCGTTCCGCGTCCGATGCTAACCACGGTTCCTTCAAAGAAACACAGGGAGGGATATAATCTGATCGCCTGGTAATCGGGTAAATTGGGAGAAGGATTGACAGGAGGCTGGTAAATCATTTCTTTTGAATAGTTCTCACAGGCTATCACTTCCAGCTCACATTGAATCCCATCCTTTAACCATCTTTCTCCATTTATCATATGGGCATATTCTCCTATGGTCATTCCATGGACAACCGGTACCGGATGCATTCCAACGAAAGAAGTAAACTCTTTCTGCAATACTGGTCCGTCCACATAGTCACCATTTGGATTCGGGCGATCCAAAATAATAATTTTAATGTCATTTTCTGCACAGGCTTCCATCAGGTAATGCAAAGACGATATATAGGTATAAAATCTTGTGCCCACATCCTGCAGATCAAACACGATTATTTCCACATCATCCAGATCCTTATCCGAAGGTTTCCTATTCTTCCCATACAAGGAAATAACCGGTATTTGAGTCACAGGATCGATCCCGTTTTCAATAAGGGCTCCTGCTTCCTCTTTGCCCCTGAATCCATGTTCGGGAGAAAAGATTTTTACTACTTCAATTCCAAGGGATAGGAGTGAATCAGCCAGGTGGTTATCCTGAATCAAACTGCTCTGATTTGCCATCAGGGCTATTTTTTTATTCATTATACCGGGAATATACAATTCCGTGCGTTCAGCCCCGGTGATAATATCTTTGGCCGGCTCTTCTTCAGCAAACACGCAACCGATCATCAGGGTAAAAAAACAAAACCATAAAAATTTTTGCATTTCTTACAGGTAGTATTTGAAATTATT
>CBDUPM010000444.1:0-3097 GCA_965369105.1 uncultured Bacteroidales bacterium
ATATAATCCAGTTAGCATCTCTTTCTGTATAAGTTCTTGGAATAAGTCCCTGGGAGTCTTTTCCCAAATACTTCCATATACCAAAGGAACCGCCAAACTTTCTCAAATCTTCTGTTTCCATGATCAAATTAAGATTTGCTCTGTCAATATTCAGCTCCACACTTCCGGAAGTCTGCATCAGATTCCAATATACAGGATTATCCTGGTCATCCAGGTTATCATCGTATTGGATTTCCATAATCCCTTCTACAGGAGAATTACCCGGATAATAAATATTCCACCAGGTTTCCGTATTTTCAAGGCCAAATCGTCCTGTATTAATAATTGCATCACAATATTCTATACATTTATCATATTGTTCATTCCACAGGTAAACATCTGCGAGCAATGCCATAATTGAATATTTGTTCGCACGTCCATAGAAATAGTTGCTTCCGTCAAATTCATTGGTATAAGCCTTATCCTTGGCAATCAAAAGGTCAGATATAATTTGACCCAGTATAACCTTTTCACTACTTTTCCCTATGTATAAATTTGAGGTATCCGATATGGAGGGTTCTAAAACAAGCGGAACATCTTTCCATAAACGAACCAGGTAAAAATAGGACAGAGATCTTATAAAAAGGGCTTCTGCTTCCACAGCATCCTGCATTTTCGGGGTGAAAGTTTTATCTTTCTCAGCCACTTCATCATCATAATACATGAGAGTGTTAGCAAGATTTATTGCTGTGTAATAATCTGCCCAGCTAATGGCCCCATTTGTAGGGCTTATATTACTTGCTGCAATTTTGGCGTAATCAGAGAAATTGCTCCCAGTGAATTCTACAAGATCCGCGCGTAGTTCGCCATAGATTAATGATTTCAGACTGGAACTTCTCAAGGCATCATAGGCTGCTGCAAGAGCTCCATCGACATCTGCTGTTTTTGTCCAGAACTTTTCCTTTATCAGGTTGTTTTCGGGAGCAATAGATAACCAATCATTGCAGGAAGAAAATGCAATAATCACCAGAAGTACCACAATTCTTAACGGGCTTTTCATATTTTGTTTTCTCATTGAACTAATGTTTTTAAATTAGAAGGTAAGATTCAGACCAAACATAAACCTTGTACTCGGAGGTGTTCTGCTATAATCTTTTGGAAGAACATCTGGTCTTGAAGGTGGCGCTACATCGGGATCCTGTCCGGAGTAACCGGTCCATGTATAGAGATTGTAACCGGTTGCAAAAACCTTCATATTTTTAACTCTGAGTTTTTGAGCGATTTCATCCTTGAAAATATAGCTGATTGAGACGGTCTTTAAACGAATGTATGACCCATCTTCCACAAATCTGTCAGATCCCAACCAGTTAAAACCTTCATTGTAAAGAGCTCTTGGCATATCGGTAACATCTCCTTCTCTTCTCCACCTGTAATTGGTAGCTTTACTCTGGTTTTCGTATCCATACATTTTTTCTGTATCCATACGTGTCTGATTGATAATCTTCTGTCCTACTTTGAAATAGAGGAAGGTATTCAGTATGATATTTTTGTACTGAAAACGGGTACCTGTACCTCCCATAAACTTAGGATTCAGGTCACCAAGATAAACCAGGTCCAGTTCATCAATTTTACCATCGTAATTACGGTCAGCATACTTGGCATCTCCTCCTTCAAAAACATAGGAAGAAGATCCTCCCATAATCATGGTAAGTGGATTATTATAGACCAAATCAGTAACCGGATCACCATTGATATCTCTTACAGTAGCATCATCATCATCGGTGTAAACACCCAGATACTCATATCCGAAAAATCCACCCAGCGGTTCACCCGGAACCACACTGATTTTATAATTTCCGTTTTCCAGCATATTACCATATTCCAGACTGTAGTTATCTGGCAGACGCAGTACCTGGTTTTGATTCCTTGAAAGGTTCAGGTTAAAATTGAACTGAAAATCTTTTTTCTTGATAACCGTATAATCGATATAGAATTCAACTCCCCTGTTTTCCATTTCCCCGTCGTTACGGTTAATACTTCCAAAACCCGTTTGCTCAGGGATACCACTGTTCTCAAGATAAAGGTCCAGTGTTTTTTTGTTGTAATAATCAATTTCAACATTCATTCTTCCATTGAAACCTATAAATGAAATACCAGGGTTGATTTGATCAATGGTTTCCCATTGAAGGCTTGTAAGCTCTATCCCGGTTGGCCGTACACCCTGGATATCCATATAAGAAATGGATGAACCTGCTTCATAAGTGTTGAAATAAAGATAGTTTTGGTTGGGTGAGTTACCACTCTGTCCCCAACTGAATCTAAGCTTCAGATCATTTACAAAACTGAGGTTACTCATAAAGCTTTCTTCTGAAATCCTCCAGAAGGATGAAACCGTTGGAAATAATCCCCAGCGACTGGCCTGGCTAAATTTGGAGTTTCCTTCATACTTGGCTCCCAGCATTATACTGTACTTATCCTTGTATTTATAACTACCTGTAACAAACAAACCTAGTGAACGGTATTTACTGTAATTCGCTCCAAAATAATTCAGTCGCTTATCGTTTACAGGCTCTGTAAGGTATGGAGAAGCACTCTGACTTGATTCAGTTTTGTACCATCTGGAAACGGTTTCTTCCGTATCAAACTGACCCAGGAAGACAAGATCATGATTATCGCCTACATCCGGTCTGTAAATTAACTGGTTTATAGTATAAATCGAACTTTTCTTTGAAAATTCATTAACGGCCTTATTGGTTATATCACTACCATAATCATAACCAACAGCCTTATAAGGTAAAAATTTTGAAATCTTATTATCGAAGATATCCAGTGTAACCGTGGTATTTAATATTAAACGAGGGGTAATATAATACTTGGTTGTAAAAAGTGCCCTGGCATTATCCCTGAAACGTTTTTGTTTCCCCAGATTGGCAAATGCAACCGGGTTATAATAATCCCTTGCATTTCCCTGTAAGGTTGAATAAGGAGTAAAATAATCCCCATAAGAAATTCCGCTGGTATCACGGTCATAAATAGCGAGGTTAGGCATTTTTCTGTATGCAACCGATCTGAGAGATTTGTATCCGCCATATTCAGGATCTTCCACATCGTATGTATT
>CBDUPM010000445.1:0-3081 GCA_965369105.1 uncultured Bacteroidales bacterium
CGAAATAATAAACAGGGAAATTCTTATCATAATGGATTAATTTAAATAAGGTTCTGTTTTAATAAATACATGAATTCATTTTAAAATATATATTTTCATTTGGGTCGATATTTCCAATTCGGAAAAAGGTCACTTACAGCACAGACCTCCCCTTTTGAGTTAATAATAAAATGATGCATTTGATGGTAACCTGACAAAATACAGCCAATAATTATGGAATCCTTTAACAAAATTTTCATGATCTCATGACCATGTTTTCGTTGAAAGGAAGTGATTTTTGTAATCTGATTTTAATTTTAGGCAGTCATTAAAACAGATGAAAAATCAAATCTGGTAAGCACCCTGGCTTATTCTTTTGTAGTTGTTTGATTTGGGAATCAAAAAACTAAAAATACGAAAAATTTTAATTTTCCCATCAGATTTTAGTAAAACAGCAAGGAATTGTTACCATATGAAAAAATTGAGCCAGTTTAGATTTTTATCTTATACAGTAAAAATCTATTCCACTCGATTTAGCTTATTCTCAATTGGAAGACTTTTTATACAGAGGGAAAATATGTGTTGAAAATATTCTTTAAATTAATGTCTATGATATTTCCGCATACAATTGAGCCATCAATCCCATTCCCATTTGGGCAATCACCCTGTAGTCTCCCTGTTGTAATTTCATTCCGCCCCTGTTGTCTTGTGACACTCCTTTTAAAAAGCCGTCAGGGGTTATATAATCCTGCAGGGCCGACCAGGATTTTTCCGCATATTGCCGGTAGGATTCTGATAATAAGCCTTCTTTTATGCCGATCATAATAGCAGCAGAGATTCCGGCGGAACCGGAACAGTCCGGAGCATTATTTGTGTGCATAAAGCCATTCCACAAACCCGTTTTATTTTGCATAGCAATAGCACTATCCACTCCTTCTTTAAACTTTTGGATAATTTCCTCATCAAGGATATCATCTTTTAATTCTGCAATGGTCCTGGCAAATCCTAATAAGGTCCATGCAGCACCCCTTGCCCAGTTTTTATAATAGTATATATTTTTCCCGGTGTCATATCTTAAATTTAAGTTCCCTCCTTCAATCAACACAGTTCGATGTTTTAGTTGATCAAGTGCATTTTGTTTTAAATCGGCATCATCCCAGGCATTTCCTATTACAGCCATAGGGTAGGCTACGGTATAACAGCCTTCAGCTGTAAGGGTAGGGCCATCCGTCACCATTCCATTATCCTGAGAATATTTTTCCCAGGCTTCAATCACCGTATTTAATATAGGGTGGTTCGGATTGATTCTGCTCAGGGTTGCGTATGGAATAGTTGACTCAATCCCATCGATACGGTTATCTCTTGGAGTGTTATGGGAATTTTCATACTTCAGGTTCTTCTCATCATCAAAGAACAATGCAAAATGCTCATTAATAGCTTTCAGCGCCCTTTCCT
This sequence comes from uncultured Bacteroidales bacterium, assembly GCA_965369105.1. Taxonomy (GTDB): domain Bacteria; phylum Bacteroidota; class Bacteroidia; order Bacteroidales; genus JAGLSB01. The sequence goes on from CBDUPM010000445.1 coordinate 1,435, forward strand.
CTCCTTTTTTTGAATATAACTGCCAAAGTCCATCCAGCACAGTACCTTCTCTCCATCCAAACGCCTGGATGGACATAAAACATTTCAGGAAATCCTGAATTTCGCCTTTCTGGTTTGAAGACACAAGTATATGAGGAGCGAAAACCTGATTAGGAACCATTGATGAGACTTGATCAAAAAAACCGAAAGCTTTAGCATCCTCCAGTTTGACTTTTAATCCATATTTATTTATCAAATGAATATGCTTACTATCTATATTCAACTCATATGGGACCAGAACGGAAGAATACCTGATATCCAGAAACCCTAAATAGCTTTCCTCCTTACCGGGAATATATACCTGTAAGCGGGCTTCTTCCCACATTTCCAATGCTACAGTCAAACGCAAAGAAAGGTAAGCGCCATCGGGTATTTTAGCGGGCTTTAGCAGCACGGTATCCTCTGGGTTCATCACATAATGAGACCATCCGAATGCAAACCTTTTTTCTTTTGAAACCGGGGCTGAACTACCCAAAACCTCTAAAGGGATCATTTCTGAGCCCTTAAAATCCCGGTTATCGTTAACTGAACAAAAAGCCAGTCCCGGAGCAATATAAAGTCCCAAACCTCCCAGCTTTACTGTCTTTAAAAAATCTCTTCTTTGCATCATATTATTTTTAGTTTAAATAAATTCTTAGGTTTCTGTAAATAGCTTTCCCCCATAATTTGCCTAAAACAGTTGCCCCCTTTTTATTTGGATGGAGATAAAAAACTCCTTGTTTACCCTCTTCGGGTGTGAGATCCGTCAAATAATTTTTTCTGAAATAATCGAATCCCTTTTGATCGCCTGAAAAAACATGGGCAGGGTTACTTTTTGAATAATGTTTGACAAGGGAATTCAATTGGGGAAAATAAGTCTGTAATCGCTCCAGTCCTTTTTCCAGGTACCTTGAATTATTTTGAGTGTTGGGACTGTACCAGATAGGTCGCTGCAAAATAAATTTACTGTCCGGAAAAATTATCAGCAACTGGTCGATAATGGATTGCATGTTCCGAAAGTAATTAACCGGACTGACAGGAGCGCCACTGGTGCCTTCCAAAGCACTGTCGTTTGTGCCTAGAGCAATTGAAAAAACTAATAAGCGTCTTTTATCCTGATGTAAATGGGTGGCTGCTTCTACCAAATTTGAAAATGCTTTTCCCGATGGCAGAAAATCTACCGTGGTAAAACCATTTTTTCCATTATTGTAAAAACCGACATCCGCAGTTCTGCATTTACTCTGAATATACTTGCAGGCAATCACCGGAGGAGCTTCTTCTTGAGGATTTTTCAAACTTACTCCATAGCTTATGCTGTTTCCAATGAAAACGATGTCTATTCCTTGTGAAGCCTCCTTTTTTCTTGCAGATTCCCAGGATGGAAATAAAATGAACAGGAAAATAATACTATTTAAAAAAAACTGATTGTATTTTACCTTCATAATATTATTTGTAGGTCTTTTCATGGATTGTATAATCTCTTTGGAAAGATAAAATCAATAACCTGAATGACAGAAAAAGCCTTTAAAAATAATTCAATTAAAACTGTAAATAGAATTTTGTTATAAACTTTACTTAGGATTTCTCTTAAAAACTATCCGGATCCTGGTTTCTTCTTCAAAATATTCT
>CBDUPM010000446.1:0-3076 GCA_965369105.1 uncultured Bacteroidales bacterium
GAATTGATCGGTAGAAATTTTGTAAAAAATTTCTGGATAAGGCTTGAAAAGTTTCTGGTTCCAAAAGTTGATCTGGCTTACACGGTAAATGACACCCTTGCGAAAATGTTTTCAGCAAAATACGGGATTGCTTTTCATGTGATACGTAATGTTCCGAAACCAATGAAAGCAGTAATCGACTATAAAATTCCTGAAAAATATTCGGATAAGAAATTAATTCTATACCAGGGGGCTGTGAATCGCGACAGGGGATTGGAAGAAATGATCCGGATAATGCCCTCATTTTCAGACGCAGTTTTGGTTATTGCAGGTGACGGAGATGTGTTGCCTGATTTAAAATCACTGGTGGAAATATCAGAATTGGAAAACCAGGTTTTATTTACCGGCAGGCTGTGTCCCCAAAATTTGAAATCACTGACCGCAAAAGCTCATATTGGAATCTCACTGGAGAAAAAAACCAACCTGAACTACTATTATGCTCTTCCCAATAAGATATTCGATTATATCCATGCCAATGTTCCTCTGGTATGCTCTTCATTCCCGGAAATGAAAAGGATTATTGAAGATTATAATGTTGGCATGACTGTTGATGCATCAGAACCTAAGGAACTGGAACAAACCTTACGTTTTGCCTTGAATAATGAACAAAAAAGGAAGGAATGGATCAGGAATTGTACGAATGCGGCATCCACTTTAAGCTGGGAAAATGAACAAAATATTCTGATCTGTATTTATCAGAAAGTGGGTTTGTCTTTTAATGACCCGAAAAATTAAACATTATGAAGAAGAGAAATTTAATAAAAGCTGTTTTCTTGTTTTCCATTTTCAGCCTTTTGCCTTTGGGATTGAAATCGCAAATTACTTTCGAAGAAATTGTTACTTCTGATGAATGGGAAGCAATTATTAGCAAAGCAAAACAGGAGGAAAAACTGATCTTCCTGGATATTTATGCCACCTGGTGCGGCCCATGCAAAATGCTGGACAGGGATGTTTATCCTGATCCTGAACTGGGTACATATTACAATTCCAATTTCATTAATATAAAAATGGATGGCGAAACGGCATTTGGACGAACCAAAGCGGCTCAGTATGCTTTAAGAGCTTATCCTTCAATGTATTATCTTACTCCTGACGATCAGGTACTGGCAACAATAGTAGGTGTTAGACAAGCACCTGAGCTCAAAACATTTGGCGAAAAGCTTGTCGGTAATTCAGCTAAAATGATCAGTTACGCTGAAGCATTTGAAAAAAATTCACTGAATGCCAGGGAGCTGATGGAGTATAGAAGTATTCTGACGGATTTTGGTGCTGAAGACAAGGCCAGGTCTGTTGGAGAGAAAATTCTTGAATCTATGTCGGAATCTGAGATTCTTGATCCTGAGTTCAGGGAAATTGTTCTGGGATCCAGCACAGACCTGGATGGCAATGTTTTTAAAACAATAAAAAACAACCGTCTTAGGATTGATAGTATTTTCATCCAACAGGAGAAAGATCAGCTATTTACATCCATATTTGATGCGTCCCTTATGAAAGCTATTAATTCCAATGATATAACTTACAGAGACCGTATCATCAATGAATTCTTACCCGTATATTTTCCTGGTAACCCGGAAGCTGTTAATAGAGGTGCATTGATAACCTATAAGCTTTTTGATGCAAATACCGGAAACTGGAAAGGATTTGAGGAAAGGATATTATCCAACTATATGGATAATTTTAAGAATGATGATAAATTCCTCTATTCTGAAGCATATGATATTATCAATACCTACAGCCAGTCACCCGAAGCACTTGCTACAGCAGGCAAATTAATAGATATGGCAGTGGGTTTGAATGCCTCATTCGATAATCTTATTATGAAAGCCTACCTGGGTGGAATCAACTCCAATTTTGAGAAAGCAAAAGCTACTTTGAGCAGGATAGAAGCAATGGAACTCACAGAGGAACAAAAAACAATCCTGAACGAAGTAAAAGGGATTGTTGAACAGTCTGAAGTAAAATAATCTTTCTTTTAAGGGAAAATAATTTCCAGTATATCAGCAGATTTTGGTATCCAGTCGAATAATGCATGTACGAGGACAAGGACTGTTAAATTTTTTGTTCTTATCCACAAAATACCCAGAAAAAGGCTCACCACTGATATAATTACGATAGAATATCCGATTGCCAGAAAGGGTGATGGATTCAATCCTAATGCTTCTATATTGCCTCCTGCCCTGAAATACAATCCGGGTGCATGGGTGAGTCCGAAAATCAATAGCATAATAATAAGACCTGCGGATTCGGATTTAAAGAATGCAGCTAACCTCGACTGAAGAAGGAAGCGATAGTATCTCACGTCCTAATAAAAAGCTACACATATCGCCGAAATTTTATTTAACAAAATCTGAAATATTATTACCAATCCTTCACTTTCTTCTAATGCACAAGCTAAATATTCAATCTCCCACAGAAGCCTGATTCCCAAAACAAAAACCTTTTCATGATGTTTTATTCTATATCGAATAAAACTCAATAAAATGAATGTAAAATTAAATATATGGGCATTGTCACTGGCTTTTTTCCTGTCTGTTCAGACTTTTGCCCAGGAAAATATTAATAAACCCACCATAAATCCGGAGGAACTGGAAACCCTGCTTGGCGAATGGAAGGGTGGTTTAACTTATATCGATTACAGCTCAGGCAAACCCTATACTATGTCTGCAAATCTGAAAGTAAAAAAAGGACAAACAGAAAGACAGCTTTTTCTCTATAATATTTATCCTGATGAGCCCCAGGCCAATAGCAGGAATAAGTTAAAAATCTCCAAAAATGGCCGTCAGATCAATAATAAGAAAATTTCCTCCAGGAGAGAGATGGGAAGTGGACAGGTTGAGATAACTACAGAACACAAGGGAAGAGACAACAATAAGAATGCTCTGATCAGAAATATTTACTTCCTGGGTTCCAATCAATTCATTATCAGAAAAGAAGTGCGATTTCAGGGTTCTGATGAATGGATCAAGAGAAATGAGTATTATTACAAAAAATAATGGATATTAGTTTATTGAAATCATCAATACTAGGCCTTCCAAAT
>CBDUPM010000447.1:0-3067 GCA_965369105.1 uncultured Bacteroidales bacterium
AAGGACTGCTTTCCTGGATTCTATCCACCGATCATAAAAGAATCGGGCTAATGTATATGTATGTTATGCTCGCATTTTTTTCTATTGGTGCGATACTGGGATTATTAATGAAATTCGAATTACTGGCTCCGGGCAGAACCGTTATGGATGCGCAAACCTATAATTCCTTCTTCACCATTCACGGGGTGATAATGATTTTTGTGATCGTTATTCCCGGACTGCCTGCCGTTTTCGGTAATTTCTTTTTACCCATTATGATTGGTGCAAAGGATGTGGCTTTTCCCCGCTTAAATTTATTTTCCTGGTATATATACATCCTTGGTATCCTGATCGTGCTTATTTCACTTGTAACCGGGGATGGCGCTCCTGATACGGGTTGGACATTTTATGCACCATACAGCTTTAAAACCACCACCAACATGCTCCCGGCCGTTTTGGGTGCTTTTGTTTTAGGTTTTTCTTCTATTCTTACCGGACTTAATTTTATTGTTACCATACACAGGATGAGGGCACCGGGTATGACATGGATGAAAATGCCCCTGTTTCCATGGACTATTTACGGAACCGCCTGGATACAGTTGCTCGCAACACCCGTAGTGGGTATTACACTTTTGATGGTAGTTGCGGAAAAGCTTCTCAACATAGGCTTTTTTGATCCCACCCTCGGTGGAGATCCCATATTATATCAGCACCTGTTCTGGATCTATTCCCACCCTGCCGTATATATTATGATTCTGCCGGCAATGGGAGCTATATCAGAGATTATTCCAACTATGGCCAGGAAAACCATTTTTGGATATAAATTCATTGTCGGTTCAACCCTGGCAATTGCTTTTGTTGGATATTTTGTTTGGGGGCATCATATGTTTACCTCCGGAATGAGCGGAACAGCACTTTTTGCATTTTCTTTCCTGACTTTCCTGGTTGCAATCCCAAGTGCTATAAAAGTGTTTAACTGGATATCCACCATGTATAAAGGATCCATATTACTGGACACACCCTTTTACTGGGCTGCATCCTTTATTTTCGTTTTTATGGTAGGCGGACTTACCGGCCTGGTTCTGGGTTCCCTTGCTACCAATGTTCATGTTCACGATACTCATTTTGTAGTTGCACATTTTCATTTTATCGTTTTTGGAGGTACCGGTTATGCCTTTTTTGCTGCATTACACTATTGGTTTCCGAAAATGTATGGCCGTGTATATGATGCGCGCTGGGCAAATACAGGTTGGTTATTATTTTTTATAGGATTTATAACGCTTTACGGACCCCAGTTTTATCTTGGAATGAAAGGAATGCCCAGGAGGTACTATGATTATGATGAAATTTTCCATGGCGGAAATATCATTTCAAGTATGGGCTCATGGGTTATGATTATGGGATTGATCATTATAATCGTTAACCTCATACAATCAGCAAGAAAAGGAAAAGTGGCGCCCATGGATCCCTACGGAGGTAAAACACTTGAATGGACCGTTCCTTCCCCTCCACCGGTGCTGAACTTTGACAAAATTCCGACCGTTGATGAAAAAGGTCCTTATAATTATGAATAACGCTAAATAAGAATTATGGAAGAGCACAGAGACGATGCCGCCTCGAAAATAGGAATGTGGTTATTCCTTTTCACAGAAATGCTTCTGTTTGCGGGCTTGTTTATTGTTTACTCGGTGTACCGGTATAAAAATCCGGTAGCCTTTCATCTCGCTGCGGAAGAATTGGATGTAACCATCGGGGCAATAAATACGGTAATCCTTTTGATAAGCAGTATGACCATTGCGATGTCTATTACTGCCATTCAGAAAAACATGAAAAAACTGGCATTAATCCTCATGGGAATAACTATGCTTGCCGGACTTGTTTTCCTTGTAAATAAGTATTTCGAATGGGGCGGAAAAATAGGTCATGGAATATTTCCCGGTTCTGAGCTTCTGCAGGAAAGAGGACAGGGAGATGTACTGTTTTTTGGACTATACTATTTTATGACAGGCTTACATGCACTGCACATTGTAATCGGAATGGTTTTTATAGGTTGGATTATGGTTTTCGTTTATAAGGATAAACAAAGTCATGATAATTTTGCTTTGCTGGAAAATTCAGGATTATACTGGCATCTTGTCGACCTGATCTGGATTTATCTTTTCCCATTGTTTTATTTGATCACCTAAAATTCAATCAAATGTCAAAAGAAAAACATCATATAGTTCCCTTTAAGGTCCATGCAATCGTACTCGTTGCCCTGCTTATTATGACTGCTGTAACCATTTTGATCACCCATATTGAATTAGGGCCTCTCACCGTTACAGGAGCATTGGTTATTGCCACCATTAAAGCAACCATAGTACTGACTTACTTTATGCATCTGAAATTTGATAACAGGTTTTATGCATTAATGGCCATAGGGGTGATCCTGGTTATTGGTATTGTGATTTTTATTACATTTTTAGATTATTTATACAGATAAGATATGTATTCAGCAACAGGAATAGACGCTTCGAATTTTGTAGGCAAAGTGGACAGTGCCTTTTTGGTAATTATAGGTATTTCACTTTTTTTCCTTGTCTCGCTTACAGCCGTAATGATAATATTTATCATTAAGTACAACCGTAAAAAGAATAAGAAACCAACCCAATTTGAAGGTAGCACAAAACTTGAACTTTTGTGGACGATAATCCCTACCCTATTGGCGCTTTTAATGTTTTATTATGGTTGGGCAGGATGGAAACCCATGCAGGAGCCTCCTGATGATGCCAGGCGTATCACCAGTATTGCCCGCATGTGGAGTTTTGCATTTGTTTATGAGAACGGTAAAATGACAAATGAATTAATAATTCCGGTAAATGAACCGGTTGTGATCGACCTTGAAGCCGTTGATGTAATACACAGTCTCTACATACCAGCCTTCAGGGTAAAGGAGGATATGGTCCCCGGGAAAACGAAACAAATGTGGTTCAGGCCCCAGGCAATTGGAACCTATGATTTATTTTGCACTGAATATTGCGGATTGCAGCATTCTTACATGGAAACTACCGTAAAAGTCATTTCAAAGGAAGAATTTGATGAATGGTAC
>CBDUPM010000448.1:0-3064 GCA_965369105.1 uncultured Bacteroidales bacterium
ATTTCATTCCCATAGATGCGGAATTGCAATCAGAAGCGCAGGTAGAGTTCAATTGTGTCAGAACGGACCGTCTTCTTGCTTTAATGGAAAATGCGTCCAATTCAACTAATATAATTATTCTGGATGCCTGCAGAAATAATCCCTTTGAACGATCCTGGTCCCGGTCAGCAAACGGAGCCGGACTGGCATTCATGGATGCTCCTTCAGGTTCTCTGATTGCCTATGCCACCTCTCCGGGCACCACTGCTTCCGACGGGTATGGGAGAAACGGGCTGTATACCTCTGCACTCCTTCAACACATAAAAGAGCCGGGTTTGAGCATTGAAGAAATGTTTAAAAAAGTCAGGGAAACGGTAAGTGAAAAATCAGGAAAAGCTCAGATGCCCTGGGAATCCACTTCCCTTTTAGGTAATTTTTATTTTGTTCCTTTGGAAAATTAATCATACTTACAGACCCAATTACATAAATAAATATTTTATCCATGAAAAAAATAATGTATTCCATTCTGGTTTTTATTCTTCTGAGTTATAATTTTTCCTGTAAAACCGGAGCCCCTGAAAGCGATACCCGGATTCCGGTAATTATTGATACGGATGCAAATAATGAACTTGACGATCAGCATGCCCTGGCCTATGCATTCGCAAACCCGGATGTATTTAATATCCTTGGTATAACCGTTAATAATACCCAGAACGGGGATGGAATTGAGGGACATTTTCAGGAGGCTTTAAGAATTGCAAAATTATTTGAAGTTGAATCGGTTTACCCCATAAAAAAAGGAGCCAGTGCAGAGTTTGAAGAAATCAGGCCTGACATTGATAATAAGAATTTTGATGGTTCAGAAGCGGTAAATTTTATTATAGAGAAAGCTCATAAAAAAAGAGAAGGGAAACTACTGCTGATTCCCATAGGAAAACTGACAAATATTGCCCTGGCCATTGAAAAAGATCCGGGTATTATCGATAAAATAAAAGTGGTTTGGTTGGGAAGTAACTATCCTGATCCGGGGGAATATAATCTTGAGAATGATCCGGGTTCTGTAAATCCGGTAATTCAATCCGGCGTTGAATTTGAAATGGTTCTCGTTGCATATGGCCGTGATGATGGAACCGCAGCTGTAACGGTTCCGATTTCAGAAATTGAAGAAAAAATGCCCGGATTGGGTCCTGAAATAGAAGAAGCCATTGAAGGGCGAAATGGCGGAACTTTTACCAATTTTGGGGATTATGCAGTCAATTTATGGCAAAATATTGACAAATACGGAGAAATGCAGGTAAGGTCATTGTTTGATCTGGCTGCAATTGCCGTTATTAAAAATCCCGACTGGAGTAAAACTGAAAAAATAAAAGCCCCGGTTTTAGAAGATGGGAGCTGGTATGAAAAGCCTGAAACGGATAAGTATATTTTACTTCACAAGTACTTCGAAAAGGAGGGAATTCTCACGGATTTTTATCAAAGCCTTGAAAATCTTAAAAATTAACAAAAAGAATTTTCCGAATTTCTATCGACATATGTCGATTTTGAATCGTATTCGGATTCAGTAGAATTACAGGAATGAATGTAAATAAATTGGTCTAATTATCAGTTCCAGAGATTCCTATAAAATCAGACAGAGATTTTTTTGATTTTTATTTCGGGTATGCTTTAGATCTATACTGCTATTAGTAACGAATTGAAAATTCCTCCCATTTAAATTTGATGCAAATAATTAACTTTTTTGATTATTTTCGTTGCGAAATTTAAAATTTATGTGATATGAAGAAATACGGATTATTATTAGCTATTGCAATGTTTATTGGTTTTAGCGCATGTGAAAAAGAAGAAGAGTATACCCTGGTTAATGGAATGTATGAAGCAGAATCAGCTGAATTTGGTCATGGATGGAAAGCTTTTATGAAAGCTGAAATTAAAAATGACAAAATGGAAACGGTTGATTTCGATTATTTCAATGCAGATGGAGATTTGAAATCAGCAACAACTCCTGAAACCTATCCAATGGATCCTCATCCTACGGTATGGTTACCACAATTGGAAGCTCAATTGTTAGCAGTTGATTTACTGAATTTCGTTGAAATTGACGGGATTACCGGAGCAACTGGCGCCAGTGGAGATGCACAGGCCATGATGGCTCTTGTTATCGAAGCTGCAAAAACAGGAGATACAACCAAGCAAATTCTTGCAGAAGAGGAATAACAGCCTTCTTTTAAAAAATATAACCACGCCGGGATATCATTTTCCTGCGTGGTTTTTTTATGCTTATATTTTTATAGTAAATTCGTTGACAGAAAATGACGACAAAACACAATCAATACATTCTCAAATGAATAAGGTAAAATCATCCAAACAAATAGGGATACTGACTTCCGGCGGCGATTGTCCGGGATTGAACGCAGCCATCCGGGCTATAGGTAAAAGTGCTTCCAACCAGGGGATGCAGGTCATAGGATTCAGAGATGGATTCAGGGGTTTAATGGAAAACCGGTCCATCCGTCTGGACAATGGAAAACTTTCGGGAATCCTTACCCAGGGCGGGACAATTCTTGGTACCAGCAGGGATAAACCACACAGGATGCCTATGGGAGGAAAGGAAATAGATATGACCGATGTGATTGTTGAAAATTATCATAAGAATCACCTGGACGCACTTGTTTGCCTGGGAGGAGGCGGAACTCAAAAGAATGCCTATCGTTTGGTGGAAAGGGGATTGAACATTATTACCCTTCCCAAAACCATTGACAATGATGTATCAGGCACTGATATCACCTTTGGATTTGATACAGCTCTGGGAATAGCTGTCGATGCCGTTGACCGCTTACACAGTACAGCCGATAGTCATCACCGGATCATCATCGTGGAGATAATGGGGCATCGTGCCGGGTGGCTGGCCCTGGGTGCCGGAGTAGCTGGTGGTGCTGATGCTATCCTGATTCCGGAAATCCCGTATAATTGTGATATACTTTCAAAAGGTATCCTCGACCGGGTCTCCAGGGGAAAAAGATTCAGCATCGTGGCCGTTGCTGAAGGTGCATTAAGTGATACATGTGCAGCTGAAATTGATGAGGCA
>CBDUPM010000449.1:0-3064 GCA_965369105.1 uncultured Bacteroidales bacterium
ATAATTGACTGGTATTTCCAAAATCAAATAGTTTTCCACGTCCCTCAGCCAGTAATTCTTCTGCATGCCAGTATGGTGTTGAAACTACTGCCGAGCCAACCCCTACAGCATATGAAAGTGTCCCACTGGTGATTTGAGCTTCATTCAGGTAAGGTGTTATGTAAATATCGGCAGCACTTAAATATTTAAATAAGCTTTCTACATCGATGAACTCGTTTAAAAATATGACGTTATTCTCAAGCTGAAGCTTTTTAACCAGCCTCATCAGAAAAATACGATATTCTTCACCTGAATGTCGAATTACATTGGGATGGGTTTTACCTAAGATAATATAAATAAGATCCGGATGTTTTTTCACCACATCGGGCAAGGCTTTAATTACCGTTTCAATCCCCTTATTTCTGCCTATAAATCCAAAAGTCAGAATAACCTTCTTATTGACAAGTTTAAATTCTTCCCTGGATTTTTTTGGTGAGGGTTGTATATCAGGAACGCCATGTTCGATAAGACTGATTTTTTCTTTGGGGATTTTATAAATATCTGTCAAAAATGTTATGGCTTTCTGAGTCATTACAACAATTCTTTGAGCCCTTTTACCGATTTCCTGTAAAACTGCTCTTTCATTGTAGGATGGGTTTTTTAGAATTGTGTGTAAAGTAACAATCAGGGGAATTTCCAATTTGTGTAATAAAGGAAGGATATAAACTCCATTCTGACCACCAAATATCCCAAATTCATGCTGAAGCACGCAAGCGTCAGCCCCGCTGATATTAATGTATTTGGCCGCTTTCAGATAATCTTCCTGATGCTCTTGCCGAATACTAAGTTTAACTTCTTCGGGATAATTATAATCCAGATCATGATCATCCAAAGCAATCACAAAGCTTTCATTTGAATTTGACGACTTATTTGCCAGCAAAACCGATTGACGAAGATTATTCGTAAATGTACCAATCCCGCATTCTCGTGGTGGATAAGATCCTATAAAGGCTAATTTCATATTTTTATTATTAGAATATATTAAAGCACCAAATTATTTTAAATACTATTTGGTGCTTATTGGACATAATAATCACAGATATAAAGGTCCCTTAGCCCTATCTATTCAGATAAGAAAGTGGAATCTAAAAGATCTCTCTAACAAATTATCATGCAGTGCAATAGCTGGGAAATAGAACTAAATATCGCTCTTTCTATTCTTTTCAGCACGTTTGGCTTCTTTAGCAGCTCTTTTTTCTTTCAGATTCATCAGTGGAGCTTTCTTGGTGTTTTTATTACTTTCTTTTTCCTTGGGCATAATATTACTTTTTAAATTGAATTTGTTTCATAACCACTTTTTATAACTGTTGAAATCATTTTAAACCTTTCTTTCGCTTTTACATTATTGGATGTATGCGCAGGGATGATAATTCCTTCCCCTGTTTTAAGAATACTTGAATGTCCATCGATTACAATTTCAGCTGTTCCTTCAATAATCTGGATAAAAGTGTCGAAGGGGGATGTTTTTTCAGCCAGTGCTTCACCTGTGTCAATTGCAACCACACTTACATTCCCGGTAGTTTTCCTTATAATGGTTTTTGACACCACGGAGTTCGGGACATATTCAATGATTTCAATTAAAATATGTGTTTTCGATTTTATTAGCTCTGTGGTTTGCATCAGCTTTGTCTTTAGGGTACAAAGCTAAGGCATGCATATGCATGATGTGTTATACAATTAAAGATTTAACTTACATCATTCTCACATTCATGAGCTTAATCAATCCGTTGAGAAGAATCAGAATCTTTAAATATTTTCGAGAGTTTCCCGTCTTTTATTTTTCAGCATTTTGAAGTGTGTGGGTGTCAATCCGGTAATCTTTTTAAATTGATTTGACAGGTGGGCTACACTGCTATAGTGCATTTTATAGGCTATTTCAGAAAGATTAAGTTCGTCGTACACGATAAGTTCTTTTACTTTCTCGATTTTGTGTGCCAGGTAAAATTTTTCAATGGTAATGCCCTTTACCTCAGAGAAAAGGTTGGCCAGATAGGTGTAATCATGTTGAAGCTTCTCGCTTAAATAATCTGACAGATTTACTTTAATTTGATCTTCTGTATAATGAACCAAATCAATAATAGCGGCTTTAATTTTCTCAACCTGGATACTTTTTTTATTATCCATCAATTCGAGTCCTGATTTTCTTAATTCTTCATCCAAAACCGCCAAGGTTTCATCAGCCGGATCTCCGATAATATTAGCTTCCCCAATTTTTACATCAACATAGGGCATATCAAGCTTTTCCAGTTCGCTTTTTACGACCATCTGGCAGCGTATACAAACCATATTTTTGATGTATATTTTCAAGATAAACGTTTATTATTCAAAGTATTGATATATTCTTTGCGAGTTTACAAGTTACAACTAAAAATTCATATCAATCAAAATCTACCCGGTCATAATAGTTTACTGATTCATTCGCGAAGACTTTCCTGTCAGGTTTATCCTTGCCTAAATCCGATGGATTTATAAATCCTGTCATTTTGCCGGAAAAGTCGGTAATATACCTAATATTTCTTCATAATTATTGAAAACTGCCGAAGTTTCAAAACTCTCAGAAACCAACTTGTTCATCACCAATCTTAGGCCTTTTAAAAGCCTGAATCACTCATCTGCAGCTCCTGAATGGGTTCTGATTGGGATTGATACAGTTCTTACCGAAAATTCCTTGGCTCAAAATATCCGGGAAGGTCTGGATTAACCATCTGAGATTTTGAGGAAGTTATTATGAATGAAAAACCGGTTAATAATTCTCTGAATGTCTGTATCGGGAAATAATTACTTCCTGCCAAAAGGGATTGCCGTGAATCCCCTTTCTTAAAAGAATTCTATTTAAAGATGATCTTTTTTGAAATCACAGCTTCTCTGTTATGAATCCTGATGAAGTATAAGCCTTTGTTTCCTTCAAGGTCAATTATGGCTTTATCTGTCTCATTCCTTGCAGAATAAATAACTTTTCCCAGGGCATTTAATACTTCAATGAAGAGGATATTATCACCTTCCACATTAATTTGTCCACCAGAAG
>CBDUPM010000450.1:0-3054 GCA_965369105.1 uncultured Bacteroidales bacterium
ATACGCCAATTACAAACGTTACAATGCAGCAAGATTATGACAAAGCAGCAACAATGTTTACAATACATCATTTAGTATTGTTTATATGTGCAGTGTTGGCAATTATACTGACGTTACAATTTGCACAGAAAATTAAAGAACATCCAAAAGAGAAAAAAATAAAAGTATTCCGGACCCAGGTAGCAATTATTGGTGCAGGTCCCGCAGGTCTTGCTGCCAGGGAAGAACTTCTTCAGATGAATGTGGATACCATTGTAATTGATAATAATGATAAAATTGGGGGACAGTTTCTGATGCAGACCCATCAGTTTTTCTTTTTTGAGAAAGAAAAGAAATTCGGGGGAATGAGGGGTTTTGATATTGCAGAATCACTTGCCGGTGAAAACCGAAACGGAATATTTTTAAACTCAACGGTATGGGATGTTTTTGAAGGTAACCGACTGGCCGTTAAAAATATCGTGACTAATGAAGTTTATTATGTCGATGCCGATTATTTATTAATCGCAACAGGAGCAGTTCCCTTTATGCCGGCCTTCGAAAATGACGATCTTCCCGGAGTCTACACGGCTGCAGTAGTTCAAAAAATGATGAACCAGGAATTTACCTTGTTGGGGAAAAATATCCTGACCATAGGTGCAGGAAACATTGGCTATCTGACATCCTATCAATTGATGCAGGCCGGCGCAAAGGTGATCGCAATAATTGAAGCACAGGATTCAGAAGGTGGATTCCCGGTACAGGCAAACCGGGTAAGACGGCTTGGAATCCCCATGATAACGTCACATATTTTACTAAAAGCTGTTCCTAATCAAAATAAGGATGGAATCAAGGCTGCAATTATTGCGGAATCAAAAGATTTTAAACCCATTCCCGGAACCGAGAAAATTATTGAAGGAATTGATGCCATTAACATTTGTACCGGGTTGGTTCCGGATGACCTGCTATTGAGAAAGGGAAGGGAGATATTCGGACGCAGGTGCTTTGGAGCCGGCGATGCGATTCGGATAGGAGAAGGAACTTCGGCAGTTTTGCGCGGAAAACAGGCCGCTTTTGAGATAATGGATGAAATGGGAAAAAACTATAATTATAATGATTATTTAAGCCTCTCAAAAGAATATATTGATTCCCAGCAACACCCGGTAAAAGTGTTGGAAAAACCCATTCAACCGGATAAGGCCAGAAAGTTTGAAAAACCATTTGTGCTCATCGACTGCCTTTATGGTTTCGCATGCAATCCTTGCGAGTTCGCTTGCCCTCATGGAGCTATAACAAAAACATCAACCAGTCATGTTCCCATGATCGACTACAGCAAATGTACCGGTTGTATGGCCTGTGTATATCAATGCCCCGGACTTGCCATTTTTGGGTATAACCTGAAAAACAATAAGTTGTTTTTACCGGTTGAATATTATGCTAAAGAAGGTTCAGAAGTATTTTTAGTTGACAATAACGGGAAAAAAACCGGAACAGGAAGGCTCGAGAAAATACTTAAAAAGGAAAATAAAACAAATATTGCAAGGGTTCTGGCTTTGGATCTGGAAGGGGAGGAATTAATGAATGTGAGGGGATTTATTCAAAAGGATCATTTCCCGGAAAAATTGGATTGGAAGGATACAAAGGAAGTGGTTCCTTCGGAAAAATATATCTGTCATTGTGATGATGTAAAAATGGAGGATATCCTTGAAGTGGTAGGGGACAGGAAATTTATATCGGTCGATGAAATAAAGCATACAACCCGACTTGGTATGGGGGCGTGCCGGGGAAAAAGATGTATAAAACGACTGAAACAATCTATTTCATCGTATGGTATACAGATTGTGGGTGAACCGACTCCCAGGGGGCCTATGTCAAACCAGATTGATATGGGTGAACTTTATCCGGCAAATTCCCGGGATGAAATTCATTTTGTTAACCGGCCAAATGGGATAAAAAAGGTGAAGGTGGATTGCCTGGTTGCAGGCGGAGGAATAGGAGGGAGTAGCCTGTTCCGTTACCTGGCTGAAGAAGGAAAAAATCCTGTCTTACTGAATTACGGACACGGAGCTTCCTGGAGGAATATTGCTGGTGGGCGTCCTGTTTTTAGTATACCCGAATTATCAGATATTGCCGGAAAAAACCTGGGAATTTTTGAAGAATTGCAGAATACCCAGAACATCGATTTTAAAAAAATCAATTATGTGACATTTGCTCACGATGAAATTATGCAACAAAGCCTGGAGGCCTCCATGGATTGGCAGGATGCTGACCTCATCGGACCCGAAGATTTCAAGAAAAGAATTTCACCGGCATTCAATAATAAGGGCCAAAAATATCTTTCAGCACTTATTACAAGAAATTGCTGGCAGGCCAACCCGGGTAAAACAGTAGATCTGATCAGGAATATAGGAATAAAAAATGGGGGGAAAGTACTGGAAGACTCCAGGCTTATCGATGTAAGCAAATCAGGAGATGAATATACTATCCTGGTTCTGAATCATGAGGGTAATTACATGGAATATCAAACCAGGGAATTTATAAATGCCCTTGGCCCGGAAGGAGGAATTTTTGCGGATAAACTCGGGTATGAAAGCGGGATCTATCCTGTGAGACATCAGGCTTTTATTACTCGCCGTTTACCAATGATGGGAATAAACGATAATCCTTTACCCATGATGATTGACCGAAGAAGGTATAAAGGCTTCTCTGCAGTCTACGGTCAGCAACTTTATGAAACCGGCCAGATCATAGGTTGCGCCTCACCCGCAATTGAACCCTCCGAAACGGGAAAAAATCTAAAGCTCAATTCAAGAGATTTTGCCGAAATTGTATCAGAAGTTTTTATAGACTGGATTCCGGAACTATCTTCTATAAGCTTTCAGGCACTCTGGTCGGGTTATTATGTGGAACCCAGGATGATTATCGATCCTGAAAAAGGTCTTTTTATCGGTTTACGGGGTCAGGGTTTCATGCTGGGGCAATACCTGGCAAAAATGTATGTGGATTCCCTGGTCGGGAAACCGGTTCCTGGTTATTTCAGACGACTGAATCTTGAAGGTGACGGCCTGGCAGAAACAG
>CBDUPM010000451.1:0-3053 GCA_965369105.1 uncultured Bacteroidales bacterium
CGGAAAGGCACAAAATAATATCAGCCAGTCTCCCGTAAGCTTGTTTTTGGGTCAGACAAAAAAAGCGTCCGTAAATCTGAAGGGTATTCGAACTCAGAATATCGAAAAGTTCAAGGGAAAAAGCTGAATTTTTCGCTATCAGCTTCAGGAAAAAGTTCAGATCTATTTGCCTTACCACAGAATCTACGTAAGCCTTGGCCGTATAAAAATTAGTTCTTTGCTCAGCCGTTAAATTAGATAAGCCTATAAAATTTCTGCCGGGGACCAGTTTTAAAATCAGTGAGCTCGACTGTGATTCAATGGAGACCTTTGCCAGGCCACTTTCCATATAAAGTACATGAGATACATATGCTCCCTGTTTGCAGATCACTTCTCCTTTTTTAAATTCAACCACAACAGAATTCTCATCCATTAATAATTTTTCCTCCTCCGTCAGCTTTTCAAAACATCTGCAGTGTTTAACACTTACAGTACAAGCTGTATAATTATCTGTTTTTCCCATCTTTTTTCATTCTTATTGACAAATATAAGAATATATCAATTAATTTATTGATCTGTGTCACTATTTTTTCCAATCAATATCAACAGATTCATATTCCTAAATCATCCCTAAAAGCTTTGCAGAATCAGCCTTATAGATAATCTTTACAACCAAGGCAGAATGAAACTTTCAGTTGAAATTTGCGTAACAATTATGGAAAACCAAGCTCAGTTATTTAGCTAACAGAAATAAAATATATAGAAATGAAACAAGGGAAAAAGATTTTTGGTGGTGGATTGTTATTAGTTTTCATGAGTTTTATAATATTTAGTTGTTCCAATTATAAATATTCAGATGAGACTGTAATTCCACTCGGCTCATGCGAGGGATGTCATACCGATTATGCTTACCTCCAGGAGGTGTTTTCTCCGGACACAACTGCTCCGGCAGGTGGTTGCGGGGGCGAAGCACCGCATTATGAGCCATACGACCGCGTTTTTATGGGTGGTGATGGATTTGAAAATTATAAAAAATCCGGACACTATAAGATCGGCTGCACAGGATGTCATAACGGTGTCGATAATACCATTGATAAAAAAGAAGCTCACTCAGATGATTTTATTTCTCACCCATCCATGTATTACGAGGAAAGGTGCGGAACCTGTCATAAGGCAATTACGGATAATTTTACTACCAGTCTTCATCACGGAACAGGACAAAAAAGGAAGGTAACCATGAGAAGCGGTCTTACAGGCCCTGAAGACTTTGACAAGCTTCCTGCTCACCAGATCGAAGGTTATAATGCCAATTGCGCAACCTGTCATGGTACCTGCGGTAATTGTCACATAGTCAGACCACCTATCGGAGGAGGCGGACTTTCAAAAGGTCATGATTTTGTTGCTCAACCCGATATGATCAGTGTATGCGTTACCTGTCATACTTCAAGGGGAGGTCATGCATTCCTCGGGGTCGCATCCGGAACAGAACCGGACGTTCATCTTACCGAAATGGGCATGAATTGTACAAGTTGTCATAAAGGAGCAGAATTGCATGGAAATGGTGAACCGGTTAATCACCGATATGAATACAGTGAATTACCCAAATGCGAAACCTGTCACCCGAATATAGCGGGAAGTAATAATTATCATACCATCCATATGGATGATTTCAATTGCCAGGTCTGTCATTCACAGAATTATAACAATTGCGGCAGCTGTCATATTCACGGAGAAGGTGCCAGGGTCCCGGCCTATATGGACTTTAAAATTGCTAAAAACCCCATACCGGAAACAAAACCAGGCTATGAATTTGCATTGGTTCGCAGAACCCTTGCTGCACCCGATAACTGGAAGGAATATGATGTTGCAGAATATGCCAATTTTGATGCCTTCCCTACCTATAATTATACCACTCCTCATAATATTTTAAAATGGACCGATCGCACCCTGGTTGATGCCGGTAAAGGTTGTTCCTCAAAATGTCACATCAGAAATGAGGATGGGGTATTAATTAATAAAAACCTGTACCTGTTTGAAGAAGATCTGCTGGAATGGGAAAAATCAGCCACATCCCATATTACCGTGGATGGGGAATTACCGGGATCATGGATGAATTAATAAAGAGATAATTATTTTTTTACTAACAAACAAACAATAAAGATTATGTTAAAATTTAGATTTTATTTTTTAAGTATTGTATTCATTAGCTTACTGCTTACTTCGTGTGAAAAAGATGAAGAAAAAGTTAATGAAGCGGAGGTCCTTGTTGAATACCTGGAGTCTGCAAACTCTCCATTGATGAAGGATTATATGAACACCGAACTTCCCAGTATAATGTCAGCTTCAGAGGTTTATACATTAAACACAACCGGTGAAATATATATCATTGATATCCGAAAAGAAGCTGATTTTAATCTCGGGCATATAAAAAATGCTAATCTGGTTGCGGTGAGTGACATCTTTACTCATTGTGAATCAATTGACATGGCTTCTTATACTAAAGTAGCTGTTGTATGTTATTCTGGTCAAACTGCTGGTTTCGCAACATCATTATTACGCTTGAAAGGTTATGACAATGTATACTCAATGAAATTTGGAATGGCTTCATGGCATTCTGATTTTGCTGTCAGTTATAAAAATACAGTATCAAATGGTAATGCTTATGCTACTCAGTTTACTTCAGATGCAACTGCAAAAGGGCCTATGGGTGACCTTCCAACTCTTTCAACAGGATTTGATAACGGATCTGACATTCTGGAATCAAGATTAAATACTGTTCTTGAAGCAGGATTTGACGCTGTAAAAATCTCCAATCAAGCCGTAATGGATAATAAGGATAGTTACTATATTGTAAATTACTGGCCGGAAAACCATTACACAACTCCCGGACATATACCTGGAGCTATGCAGTATACACCCAAAGAATCCCTTAAACTGGCTGCAGATCTGAAAACACTTCCAACAGATAAGACAATCGTTGTTTATTGTTATACAGGACAAACCAGTGCATACCTTGCTGCTCAACTAAGCGTTATGGGTTACGATGTCAAAACACTCCTTTATGGCTGTAATGG
>CBDUPM010000452.1:0-3049 GCA_965369105.1 uncultured Bacteroidales bacterium
TTATCCTTGTCGTTGGAAAATTTATACCCGAAATATTCCAGCATATTGCTGGAACCCGATGCGGATGACACGCCATAATTTCCATGCTTAGAGACTTTCTCTCCTGCTCCGGCTACTACAAAGGAAGAAAGAGTGGAAATATTAAATGTATTCTTTCCATCTCCCCCGGTTCCGCATAGATCTATGCATTTAAATTCGCTGAGGTCTATCTTAACCGATAATTCAAGCAATGCTTCCCTGAAGCCCAGTAATTCTTCCACGCTGATAATGCGCATGATGAATACGGTTAAAAAGGCTGCTTTCTGAGATGGATTAAATTCCCCTTTGCCAATTTGTAATAAAATATTTTTGGCTTCTTCCCTGCTGAGCGTTTTATGGGCGATTAACTTTTGTAATATTTCTTTCATTTTCAATAATGCCTGATAAATTAAACTTAAACACCTAACCAGTTAGCTATCATTTGCTTACCGTATCGGGTCAATACAGATTCGGGGTGAAACTGTACTCCCCGTAAATCATATTTTTCATGAGAGACAGCCATAATCATTCCTTCCTCATCACGGGCGGTAATTTTAATCTCCCCTGGTAAATCATCTTCTTTTATAACCCAGGAATGATATCTGCCTGCCGTAAAATGCTCCGGGATATCCATAAAAAGTTTATCATCGGGATCTTCCACTTTCATATAAGTGGAAACTCCGTGATAAACCCTGTCAAGATTATAAATACTGCCCCCATAGCTTTCTGCAATGGCCTGGCAACCCAGGCAGACACCCAGGATACTTTTCTCCGGTGCCCATCTTTGTATCATTTCTATGGTTATACCCGCTTCAACCGGAACACCCGGACCCGGAGAGATGAGAATCTTATCATATTTCCCAACTTCTTCGACACTGATTTTATCGTTCCGATACACATCTATTTTTTCCTTGTTGGTAAGTTCTCTCAGGTAATTTACAAGGTTATACGTAAATGAATCGTAATTATCCAGGACCATTATTTTCATATATCTGTTTTTATATTGTTTATTATCAAGGGTTTTCTAACCGTCATCTATTAAGTCAATCTTCAAAGTTTTAATCCCTGAAGCTTGAAATATTTAAATTTCCTCTGCCATTTTAATCGCCTGTTTCAAGGCCCCCAGCTTATTATTCACTTCCTTTAACTCCTTTTCTTCAACCGAGGCATCCACCACACCTGCCCCAGCCTGGTAAAACAGCCTGTTGCCTTTACTTAAAAAACTCCGGATCATTATGGCATGATTGATTTCACCATTAAAACCAAAAAATCCCAGGGCACCACCATAGTAGCCCCGGTTTCGGTTTTCCAGCATATCAATCAGTTCCATAGCTTTATATTTGGGTGCTCCTGATAAAGTTCCGGCCGGGAAGCAGTCTCCAAATACCTTTATGGGGTTATAATCTTCTTTCATCCTGCCTGTCACTTCTGAAACCAGGTGGATAACATGGGAGTAAAACTGAACTTCCCGGTAGGTTTTGACCTTAATTTCATCTGAATTTCTTGACAAATCATTCCTGGCTAAATCTACCAGCATCACATGCTCTGCATTTTCTTTTTCATCACCGGATAGTTGAATAGCCAGTTCCCTGTCCTCTTCATCATTTCCCGTTCTTTTAAAAGTCCCGGCAATAGGATTAATCCTGGCAATTCCTTCCTCGATAACAATCTGTGCTTCCGGGGAAGATCCAAAAAGTTTAAATCCCCCGTAATCGAAATAAAATAAATAAGGTGATGGATTTATGCTTCGCAGGGCCCTGTAAACATTAAATTCATCTCCATTGAACTCCTGACTATATTGCCTTGATGGAACCATTTGAAATACATTCCCAATGCGACAATGGTGTTTGGCTTTAGAGACAATTTCCATAAACTCTTCATCACTCAGATTGGAGGATTCATTATTCTTTGCCTTAAACTGAAAAATTCCCAGTGAACGGTTTGCAAGAATGGTTTCAATTTCATGGAACCTGCTTTCATCCCCTTCAACTATATTTTCAACTAAAACCAATTGATTATTGAAATGATTAATAGACAAAATGAAACGATAAAAGGAATAGTTGATCAGGGGTATCCTGCAATCTTCCCTGGGCTGATTTTTAAACTGGATATTCTCAAAATACTGAACCGCATCAAAGGAGGTATAACCAAAGACTCCATTGGCATATTTTTTCACTTCCTGATTATTTGCAGTGTTCTTAAAAGAGCCCAGATAATCATTCAGGTACTCCGTCAGTCCCTCCTCCCGGGCATTTTTCACTTCCTGTATATTACCATCGGGAAAGGAAATGGAAATAATATCATCTTCCAGTTTAATATTTGAAATTACATCAAAGCAGATGTAAGTCATACTATTTCGGTCTCCATGGTAATCACTACTTTCCAGCAGGATGGCATTGGGAAACTTATCCCTGATTCTCAGGTAAATACTGACCGGCGTGATCAGATCTGATACTCCGGCCGGCAAATGTCGGATCTGGGTATCGAAACGGGTTTCTTGTTGTATTTTATTCATATTTTCTCAAAAAAAAAGCCTGCCGGGAATCCGACAGGCTTGTGTATTATTATAAACAGGCAGCACTCTCTTAATCCCTATGGAATAAATTAGACTGCCACCACCATATTTTAACTTCTGACTTCATTTTCATTTGATATTGAAAGCAAAATAAACTCTTTTTTTTCAATTATAAAAATACTTCTGCTGAATTAATTGTTAATTTGTAAAAGAAACTAAAAATAAGTGAAAATAGTACCGATAAGAAATTTAATTGAAATAAGCGATGAAGTCTATATTTTGAGCTTTCAGCGCGATTTTGATTTTATACCCGGACAGGTCATCGGAATTAGTTTGGATATAAAAACTCCACCAAGATTATACAGCATTGCAAGTTCAAACCGGGATAGTGAGGTAAAAATTCTCTTTGATGAGAAAAAAGACGGGATTCTGACACCGTGGTTATCCCTGAGAAAGCCGGGTGATAAAATTTATATTTCCAGGCCTTCAGGCAACTTCACCTGCAAAGAAAAAGAA
>CBDUPM010000453.1:0-3046 GCA_965369105.1 uncultured Bacteroidales bacterium
ATTTTCAGCAATTAATTTAAAGAGTTTAAGAAACCGAATGATTAAAGTCAGATATGAAGGAGAAGCTATAATAGTATCTCTTTTCCAGGTAAGTAAGCTTAACATGCTTTTCACCTCTGTTGTTGAAAAACAAATAGTTGAACTTTTCAATGAAAATAAAAAAACAGTTTATTTTGATTTGGGAAAGATTAAATTTATTGATAGTTCAGGATTTGAAATGTTACTCAGATTGGTGAAAATTTCAAGGGAAACGAACAGAGAATTTCTTCTTTGCAATATAACCGATGAAGTAGAAGAGTTAGTGAACCTGTTAAAAATTGATCAGGAGCTTCCGATTGTGCACAAGAAATTTGATTCAGAATCCCTGATGGAAGAAATTGAAGTATTTAATTAAGTTTGAAATCAGAATACCCAACACAAGGCTTGCCATCAAGGCTTATTCCTTCCACATAAATACTGTAACCACCTTCCTGGTCAGAGCCCCAGAATTCAAATGAAACTTCTCCGGATTCATTAAGCTCTATATTCGGAATCCATAATAAAGTCGTCCTGCTATCTTCAAATTCTTCATCCCTGTTTATATCATAGCGAGGGGAATAAAACTCATCTGGGGTTATAAATCCAAGCATTTCAAACTCATAAACACCCTTTATCATATAAGTTCCCCGTAAGGTATAAATGGCAATTACTCCATTTCCTCCGCGCAATCCATAAATGGAAGCTTCGGCTCCTTTTAGCACCTCAATTCGTTCAATGTCATAAGGACTCATTTGCATGGCTGATGATGCATCAGCAGGAACACCATCAATCAGAAAAAGGGGTTCATTGCTTAAGTAAAAAGAACTGGGACCCCGGATAGTTACAGAGTTTCCACTTACCACAACCCCGGGTACCCTGCCCTGTAATATTTGTGCAACCGATTGGTAGTGTCTGAGCGTTTTGTCCATGATAATGACATTTGAGCTGTTTGGAGGTGAATGTATTCGGTTTATCATGTCATCATCTACCTCCTCGGTTTCCTCACCAGGAAGGTTTATCCATCGTCCGTGTTCTCCGGGCTTTCTGAGTAACTGCTCCGTTTGATAATTGAAATTACTTACCTGCCGGTTCAGATCATCCTCTATAACAATTACGAGGTTTTTCCTCCCGTTTGGTTTGACAGCTTCAATTTTAACCTGCATGGTGTCATTATAATACAGGTTATCAAACATAAATGATCCGTCCGGCCCTGACCGGGTAATAAAAACATCATTATATTCATTCAGGATGGTCAAAGTAACTTTTATATCAGAAAGTGGGAGGGCAAAAAATTCTCTCGTAATTTTCCCGCCAATGGCAATTCCTCTTTGAAAGTCGTATAGCGGTCGTACTTTATCCTCCATAAATACTTCAGGCCATTCAAATCTCTTCCATCCCTGGCTGAGAAGTAATAAATCCAGATGATGTTCTTTTTCATTTGATTTTTCAGAGAAATAGTAATTGGGATTTTCAATATTCCCTTTTAAATCAGAACTCAGGAGCAGATGAGACAGGATATTTTCAGAATTGTTTGCAGCATCTTCTTTCACAACGGCCAGTGAAAAACTGCCCTGTAGAATTTTATTTTCCTTGTCCTTTAAGTTAAGCCCGGCAGTAATTTTTTGCCGTTTATTAAATGATTTTCCTTTTGAAGAAACAGATAATTCTACCTGGTCATAATGATTAATAAATACAAGTCTTTCGCTGATGGGTGACAAGCGATAATTAAACAATGTCAAATGTACCACTCCGGAAGGAAAAACGGATTTCGGGACTATTAGGGTATGACCGGGATTTTTTAAATCAAATTCGTGACTGAATATAACCTTCCCACCGGAATGGGCAATAAAAGCATAAGTCGTATTTGGGGGAAGGTTTCCCTTTTTAAGATTAGAAATCATTCTTACCTGAAGTTCCTTTTCATTCAGATGTTCAGCCTGCAAATTGATACCGGCCTCTTTAGCCTTTGGCAAAACGAAACTTTTAGATTTTAGTCCTTCAACTGTGGCAATAAACTTATATTTTTCATTGGCTGCAGGGGTGAAATTAAAAATTCCCATTCCTCCATGTTTTGTTTGGACGTTCAATAGCACATTTCCTTTTCCATCATGGAGTTCACCTTCAAGTTCAATGGATTTTCCTAATTTGTTTATGGCTTTAAAAACGACCCTGTTTTCGATTCCTGCCAGCAGATTACCTCCTTCCGGATGGAAGCTTATATCGTATTCTGCAGCTTTGTTCTCTGCCTTTCGAAATGATTTTTTAATTCTTTGAATCTCTTCCCGGGTGGCATAATCCGCAAACAGAGGATTCTCAATATATATTTGCCGGGTAAAAAAGAAATCATCCCCCAGGTTTCTCATCCAGTTTGTATAGGCCCTGATCAGGTACATACCTTCTGTAACAGTATCCTGAAATGAAAAATTACCATTTCCATACCCATTTTCCAGTAAAATCCGCTTAGCCTGAACCAGGTAGCCTTCCGGG
This sequence comes from uncultured Bacteroidales bacterium, assembly GCA_965369105.1. Taxonomy (GTDB): domain Bacteria; phylum Bacteroidota; class Bacteroidia; order Bacteroidales; genus JAGLSB01. The sequence goes on from CBDUPM010000453.1 coordinate 2,506, forward strand.
TTTATTAATTCCACAAATAAATTTGAGCTCTGATTATCCGGAATATGGTCAGAAGCACCCACTACATAAGCTTTAAACCAGAGTTTATCTTCAATAGTATATCGATCTTTATCTATATGCAGGTAGGCTTTTTGCTGAGGGTATAAATTTTGGAAATTTTCAATTTTTGAACTTATACTTCTGATTAAATTACTTTCAGGATCCTGAAAAACATCATTTTTAAATCCGGCTAAAAACAGAATTATTACAGGGAGGAACAGTATGAATCTTTTATATTTTTTCATGTTTCAGAACTTAAATGCTCTGCTGAAATTAGCTTTGCCTATAGTTATAATAATAAAAGAACAACTTTTGTTTAGCATTAAAGAATAATTAACTAAAATACCAGTGCAAATACTATTCCACATATTAATCAAGACAATGGGTAAGATATGAAATTTGGGAGAGTATTTAAAGAAAGGATGCAGATTTATAGCTTTACCCTATTAAAAAATTCTGTGTTTTCCATTTTTATGCGGTCAAATTATGTAATTTGAAGCCC
>CBDUPM010000454.1:0-3038 GCA_965369105.1 uncultured Bacteroidales bacterium
TTGCCCTGTACAAAATCGTTTGATAATGGCGGTTAAAGAGATTATTTACCATTAATCCCAGTGAAAGTTTATCATCCTTCAACGGGAAGCTGGCTTTTAATCTTATTTTATGCAGATCATAGGGATCCAGATCATGCCTTGTATCTACATTGCTCGATGTGGTATATCGCCGGCCGGTTATTAAAAAGGAATAATGAAACTGGAAATTCTGGTATCTGAGAACCAGGTTTGTATTTGCTTTGTGAAGTGGGACATAAATAAGTTGTTTTTCTTTATTCTCTGACCAGGGAGCATCTTCAGAAACATTGCTTGTCCTGGTATATCCATAATTGATATTCAGGTCCAGGTTGATAATTTCCCCTTCATACTTGCTCCCGATTATTATTTCGCTTCCTCTGGCAATTACTCTATCTATATTTTCCGGACTCCAGAGCTGCATATTTCCTGGGGTCCATGATATCCAGTTATTTATTGCTGAATAGTGAAAATTAATCGCGCTTACCACATTAATTTTCCGGATATTGGATAACAGGCGTATGGAAATATCACCACTATAGCCTTCTTCTGGTTTTAGATCAGGATTTCCGTTGGGAACCCAATACAGATCGTTTAAGCCGGGAAGATGATAATTCCTGCTGAGATTTCCTGTAAATTTTATAAACCGGGCTTTCAGGGGATGAAACTCAAATCCTGCAGAGGGCATTAAGGGTAAAACATTATTATCAGCAAATTGAAAGCGGTTTAAAGCAAACAGGGAAAATTCTTTTGAAATTTCTGAATGGATACTGAGACTGTAACCCATATCCAACCGGTCCTCGCTATATCCGGTGTCAATTAAATTATTGAAATTATTTACCTGGTGAAAATCGGCATTCACAACTCCTTTCAGTACAAACTTCTCTGATAATTCCCATTCATGTTGATTGGAAAAATAGAAACTTCGTATAGAATTCTCTGAATCAGACTGAATTACTGTTTCATCCTGTGGAAATGATGCTGAAAAATGCGAAATATCACTCAAATTGGTTGCAAAATTTGTTTGCATCTGAAAATCAGAAAAGTAGTTTTTTAAAGAAAGGGCTACTCTCAGCTCGTTATCTTTTTGTACCTCATCATAGTTTCTTCCCTCATAAGTGGTAAGAGCAGGAAAATGTCTCTCAGAATCCTGGTACCAGGTTTTTATGGAAAGGATGGACCCTTTTCCCGACTTATAGTATAATTCATGTAAAAGTCCCTGTTTATTGTACTGAGCATTCTTTTGTTCCATAATAAAATCGCCCCCTGTATCCCTGTTACTATATTTGAAATTGTTTTCTGAGAAATTTGAAAACAACTTTATCCTTGAATGGAATTTACCCCGCCTCCCTCCTATCTCTGCATAGGTCTTAAAATGATGAAAACTTCCCATACCCATGTTTATACTTCCATAAAAATTCTCCGACCACCTGGGCTGGGTTTGTATCTGAATACTTCCACCCAATGCTCCGGGGCCTGAGCTAAGTGAGCTTCCGCCCGGCAAAATATCTATTTCATCGGCTAAAAAAACCGGTATTAGGGATAAATCGGCCTGGCCAAGCATTGGATTATTCAAACTGACCCCGTTCCATTCCACCCGGGTATGCGATGCTGCGGTGCCCCTTAAGGATATGGAGGAAATCGATCCGGGCCCTGAGGATTTAATAAAAACCGTGCTGAAATCAGAAATAGCTTCCGATAAATCAGAACTTACAGAATGCTCCATCAACTTTTTATCAATCTTAAGCTTGATAATCCCCCGATCCTCAACGGCTGTCTCTGAAAAGACCTTTACTTCCCCGATATTAAAAACAGAATCACGGATCCCCTGGCCGTTTGTTATACCAAAGGCTAAAAAAATGATACTTAGAATAATATATCCGCTATAAAATTTATACTTCATTTAGTTCCTGAAAATTCTGATCACTTCCGTTTTGGTTTTTGTTTGTATTTCAAGCAGATAAACGCCCTGTAAAAGGTTTCCGGGATTAATAATACCCCGTCCATTAATTATTTCCTGCTTGTATAAACTTCTTCCACTGGTGTCGTATAATTGGACAGATTGAATTTCTTTTCCCTCTACATGGAAGCTGTTCTGAAATGGATTTGGAAAGACTTTAATTAAGCTTTCCTGAAAAACATCTGTATTATTGACAGGTTTCACTGCGGTCGTTTCCATGGTTGCTGTCAGGCCCTCGTAATGCACAGAAACTTTCAAATAACCGGCGGAATTAATACTCAGTAAACCTTCCGCGTTAATTTCCGCATTTCCTTCTTCTACCAACCAATCAGAAATCTCAGCATTAATGATTCTGCCATCCACAAAATAGCGGGCATTCAATTGGTATACCCCGGCAGAAATCTCAGCAGGCAGATCTTCGATGAGCAATAACTGGTTTTCATATGGTTCTGCTTCCGATGGATGGATATCAATAATTTTTCTTATTTCCGGAGAAAATTCCCCTAATGTTCCGAAATGATCATTGACACAATTATACAGCCTGATAAAATCGATTTGATCAAGCTCAACATATTCATTGTTTTTGTTCATTGCCCATGATATATCCACTGCATCTCCTCCCATCCCTTCAATTTCAATGCTATAAGGATTATCAGGTTTTGTCGAATAGGGATCTGCAACTGCCCTGTTATCAGCATAACCAAACATCCTGGGAATGGATTTTACCTGGCCGGGATTTGAGAGGTCTTTTTTAGCTTTAATAAGGGTCCCCTCAAATACACAATGACCAGTATAAAATTCCGGGTCAAAATTCTCCGATGGATAATAATTTTGAGTATGATAGGTATTGGTGAAAATAAAACCGGATTGATCCTGATTATCTGACCAGGAAATATCTCCCTTCCCATTCAAACTTGCTTCCTGGTATGTAATTCTGTAATCTTTTATTGTAGAGGAATAAAAATGGTCACTTCCCGCAATTTCATACCAGGTATCATCTGCTTTTCCATTTGAATTTTCATCCTTCATAACCAGAATAGCTGCCGGTTCAGAAAATTCCTTT
>CBDUPM010000455.1:0-3024 GCA_965369105.1 uncultured Bacteroidales bacterium
AAAGGATAACAAAGGTAATAAACTTATTATTAAGAAGTAAGCAATGAAGAAATAATCGGAATTTAATTTGTTTCTCGCAGATCACCGCAGATAGGGGACACAAATATCGCAAATTATGAAATTAATTATACTACACTTATTGGTATCCGTTAGTTTTACTCCACCTGTATAGTATCTCATTCTTAATTCCAATTTTCAATTTACTTTCTAAAAGAATTAATCCTCATGCCCGGAGGGTATGAAAAATAATAGCCCTGGACGCAAGTCCAGGGGTCATAAATAGGTGTGAAATACCTACCACGGAGTGGTAGAATACATTCAGGCAAATTAAAACATATTTTCATCAAAGATTGTATTTAATCCCTCCGGGATTAATTTTCTTTTGTCTTTTTTTACCCCGCACTTGCGTACGGGGCTATTGTTGTTATTTCCCTCCGGGAAAATAATCTCGAAGGTTTTTTTTCTTCGGGATTTAATTTAAAATCAATATTTGCTATTTTAGGATTCTCCAGAATCCCCGGCAGTACCCGAAAACAGTTCAAAAATCGTCAATGAGCTCGTTTACCCCTAAAAATCATGTTTCCAACGCCCAGTACCCATCACCCAGTACCCAGTACCCATCACCCAGTACCCAGTACCCAGTACCCATCACCCAGTACCTCTAGAAAATCAACGGATTCACCGCATCCACCTTATAGCTAAAGGTGTACCTCATCATTATTCCATGAGATCCATTACCGAACTTACTCAATTCACCAATGTTAAAGTCATAAGAATAAGCCAGTTTTAACTGCTTGTCAATATGTAACTGGAATAAACCGGTAATTGATCTGTTATTTCTATAGGATGCTCCTACCCAAAAACGGTCATAGAAATTGAAATAGGTATTCAGATCGAAGGCCATTTTCCTGCTGGGCGAATAGTTTATCAGGGTAGAGGGAACCATCCTGATATTCTTTGAAAGAGAAAAAGAATAGCCGGTGGTAAGTAAATAAGTATAATAATAGGGATCTACTTTTAAATAATATTTATTCCTGTCGAAATTGAATTTATAATTCAAAAACTTTGGAACTGAAAAGCCTGCATAAAAGTTATTAATTGTATAGTACATGCCATAGCTAAAATTCGGAACTATATATTTTTTGGAATCTACCAGGTATTCTTCATCGCCGGCGTCTACAGTAATCAGTTTTGACCATGCGGTATTGGTAGAAACTACTGTTGCTCCCAATCCAAACGAAAGTGTACCTTCCTTAATATTAATCTTGAAGGCATAATCGGTGGTTAATTGATTCTCTGTCGAAACGCCTACATTATCATTAATGAGCATCAAACCCAATCCAACCCGGTTATTGAAAAGGGGAGCATCTGCTGTTACCGTTAAAGTTTCGGGAGCTCCGGTTACCCCTGCCCATTGCATGCGGTAAAAGGAACCAATATTAAGAGCTCCTCTTTCGCCCGCATATGCCGGGTTTATTAATAATGGATTTAAGACATACTGATCCGAAACCGGAATTATCTGGCCAAATGCTTTAATGGGCAGAAGTAAAATTAATATTATATAAAGGGTCCATTTCATCATGGTAATCTTTTTAATTAAACTTTTTCTGTCATCTTCGTACGACAATAAAACTGGATTGGGACACGCCGTTTTTGCCTTTCAGGACATAGAAATAGGTGTCATTTGCCAGTGGATTTCCATTGATATCCACTCCGTTCCAGTTATTCTGATAATCTTCATCCTTGAAAACCAGGCTTCCGTTTCTGTCAAATATGGTAAGTTCAGCCTGGATAAGATTCTCAATTCCCGGGAAGATCAGGTATTCATTTCTGGAATCTCCGTTGGGTGTAATTAGTGTAGATATGATCAGATCTTTTACGGTAATGCTCACAGAATCCGTATCGGTCGGACAAACTCCGTTAGATACCGTCCACCTGAATTTATTTTCCCCAATGGAGAGACCATTAACGGTTGTTTTGGAAAAGCTGGTATCAATAAAATTACCTGTTCCTGAGGCGAGAGACCAGACCCCTGTTTCATATTCGAATTCCAGAACAGCGTCAAGATTTGTGCTGAACCAGTATTCGGTAATTTGATCGGGGCCTGCATTGGCTACAGGGTTTTCCCTGACTGTAACCATCATACTGTCGGAATTAATACAACCATATTCATCCATAAGGAAAAGGTCAAAAACCCTGCTGGAATCCGGTAAAGCAAAGGTGAATTGTGCATTTGCTTCGTCAACCAGGGTATCAGGCATCCAGTAAAACTCCCCTATTCCCGATCCATTCAGGCTCAGAGTGTCGCCCAAACAAATGATTGTATCCACTCCTGCCGATACAAACGGCAGATCCCGGAAGATCACCGACATGGTATCGGTTGAGGTACAGGCTATATTTTCTTCGGTCCATATAAACCGGTATTCCCCAAAGTCTGTCACTGTAATGATAGCATCGGGTTGAGTAACGGCCGGATCAAAGCTTACACTTCCGGGACCGTTTCCTAAACTCCAGCTTCCATTGCCTCCGGTTGAAATGGCTGCAAATTGATGATCCAGATCACATTCTTCCCCATCAGGTCCGGCATCGGCTCCGGGGGCATCCACAAAATTGACAACTATGGATGAGCTGTCCAGGCAGGTACCATTCAGCTCATACCATGTAATGGTATACTCGCCAAATTCTGAAGCTGTAGCGATGGCATTTGGGGTAAACCTGTCCGGAGTAAAAATAAGCTCACCAGGTCCATCGCTCATATCCCATCCTCCAAGACCTATGCTCGGAATTGCACCGAGTTTATATTCCAGTCCGCAACTATTTGCACCCTCTCCGGCATTTGCTACCGGTTGTTCATAAAAGTCGATAATAATGATTTCGGAATCAAAACAATCAAAATTCGTCTCTGTCCATTCAAAACTATAAGTACCATATTCTGAAACGGATACAGTAGCTCCCGGGGAAGTGGGATCCGGAGAGAATATTACCGTTCCGGGTCCTGAAAGATTTGTCCAAACCCCGGTCCCG
>CBDUPM010000456.1:0-3019 GCA_965369105.1 uncultured Bacteroidales bacterium
AATGGGCCATTTTTCTGAGATTGAAAGATGTAGACCAGATAATTTATGATATATAAAAGCCCTCCTATGCTAAAGCTTCGGAGGGCGATGGTGGAGCATATCGGAGTCGAACCGATGACCTCTTGACTGCCAGTCAAGCACTCTAGCCAACTGAGCTAATGCCCCAAAGGACTGCAAATTTAATAAAAAGCTTTGAATTTGCGTTTTCTAAATGAAATTTTTCGAAAATTCATTTAGGACCAATCAAAAAAATTAAATTTTTATTATTTAAGCCTGAAAAGGGATTTCAAAAAAACTTACAGGAGATCGGTCAATTAATCTGTTTAGCTTATTAAGTTTAGAATTAATTTTTATGAAATTATTTTATCCTCTAAAACCGGCCATTTTGAAAGAATACTTAATTTTAAAATAACCGCCATTTCTGTCCATATAGAGCATTAAATGCAGAATGGATAAAATATAGTGACTGGATGGAGGGTGAAAATTTTATTCCTGTTTAAGGAAACAAAAAGAAAGCGTATTATGTATTAGGGATTTCTGGTTGAAAAAAGAAAAGGAATATTACGGCTATTAATAAGAAAGTTTCTTCAGCTGTAATACTTTGAGCTCAATCCATCGTAACTCTTTTAAACATGTGACAATCAGTTTATGGATGGATTCGGGTAATTCGTAGGCTTCCAGATTATCGGCAATGGAGGCATTACAATAAAAAATAATTTCGAAAAATTCGCTTAACTGAATTTTATTCCGGCTAAAATCCTTAATACTTTCTTTCAGATGACTGATTTCAAGGTCCATGTTGGACAAAACAATATGGTTTTCAGAAACTGGATCCTGAGGTTCAAATTCAAGATATATTTGAGATACCTTTTCAATATGGGAAATAAACTCTGTTGAAATTTCTTCCTTAACTTCCGGCTTGCAATCTTGTATATACCCGACCAATGAATTCAAATCCCTGGCCGAATCCAACAGACTTTCCAAACCTGCGTCGGGCATATTTCTAAAAATCTCCTTGAATTCATCCTGTACACTTCTCTCCGTCTTTTTGGAGTATTCAGAGCTGAGATTTTTTTGCTTCTTTAAAGATTTATCAGATTCTTTTTCCAATCTCCTGTTTTAGTTTTTTTGTAAAGATAATAAGCAAATCGGAATAATTCAGACAGGATTATATTTTGGTGATTATCGTAATAAAATATTCTCCGGAGATTCTGTAATCCCAACTCCTGCATCTGCCTGATTCCATTCTGAAACTATATTCAAAGTTTGAAATAAAGAGTAAAATTTAAACTATACTTTATTGTTTGATGGAAATATTAGCTATTACCCGACCCTGATTCTAAAATATTTCCTAACTTTTTTCATTTTAATTAAAATATTATCCTTCCTTAATCGTCTCAGAATATGAGAGACTAAATTCATGACCTCACAGGAAAGAAAATATATAAGTGATGCCTATAACCAGGAACAGGGAAGACTGCTTGGGTGGATCCGGAAAAGGGTCTCTAACTCCTATGATGCAGAGGATATTCTGCAGGATGTCTTTTTCCAGTTAACCACCGGTTTCAGGGAAATTCGGGCTATTGAAAATCTGACTGCATGGCTCTACCGGGTTGCCGGAAATAAAATCATAGATAAAAGCAGGAAAAAGAAAGCTGATAATTTCAGCAGCCTGGAAAGAAATGGAAATGAGGAGGAATTACCCTTGACCCTTGCTGAAATTCTTCCTGCTCTACAAAATGATCCTGAGGAAAATGAATTACAGGAACTCATCTGGGAGGAATTACAAAAATCTCTGAAGGAAATGCCCGGAGAACAGGCCGAAGTTTTTATCATGCATGAATTCGAAGATAAAAGCTTCAAAGAGATCTCTGAAATAACCGGACAAAGCGTAAATACACTTCTTTCCCGAAAGCGATATGCTGTAGTTTATCTCCGCGAAAAATTAAAACCATTGTATAATCTTTTTAAATCTTAATAATTATGAAATATTTAAAATATGCAGGATTCGGAATTTTAGGGCTGGGATTTGTTGCCCTGGCAATATTCGTGACCATGTCCCTCTGGAACTGGCTGGTTCCCGATTTGTTCAACGGCCCGGTAATTGGCTACTGGCAAACAGCAGGACTGTTTTTACTTGCTAAAATTCTTTTTGCGGGTGTGTCGCCCGGAAGCAAACATAAAAGCTCCTCCTATGATCACAAATGGAAAAGGAAATATATGGACAAGTATAAAAAGAATTGTCCTGAAGTAGAAGATGTAAAACCTGCTGAGGAAATGTAAGTTTCATATTTTATACCCCTTCAGTCCCCCTTCAGGGGGATTCAGTGGGTTCCTGATGCTTTAATTAACCCGTAATTATCGCTCTTCATCCTAATCTTAAAACTAAATCCCTCCTTTTTCAAGGGTTTTTTTTATTGCTGCATATTTGCATTTCAATCACCTGATAATTCTTCAATAGGAAAAATTAGTACCTTAGGGTCGATGATTCCTGACTAAACCTAAGAAAAGCCAACTATGAAGAATTTTTTATTCATCCTGATCCTGATTATGATGATTAGCTCTTGCAAAAATCCCCTTGAAAACCCAACAGAAGTATTGGTTCCTTTACCTAATGAAATAAATTTTCAACCGGGGCATTTTAAGTTTGAAAAAGGAATAAAAATTATTTCAGAGAATGAGAATGATATTCTGAATAAAACAATCGACCTGTTTATTTCCGATATTAAAAAGCTCACTTCATTTGAAATTATTCATGACGATAAACAATCCAGGGCCAAAAAAATCTCTATTTCAGTTGATAAAAATCTGAATATGACTGAAGAATCCTATATCCTGACAGTAACTCCAAGGAAAATAAGAATTAATGCCTCGGGAAATTCAGGGGTTCATTATGCCCTTCAAAGTCTTAAGCAGATGCTTATTATACACAATTCAGGCCAAAAGAAAATACAGCTGCCCTGTGTATTGATCAATGATTCTCCCCGGTTTGGCTGGAGAGGTATGCACCTGGATGTTT
>CBDUPM010000457.1:0-3017 GCA_965369105.1 uncultured Bacteroidales bacterium
GGTAATATTTTTTATCCGATAATAAGTCTGTCAGACGGCTTGTAAAATCAACATATTTAAGTTTTCCAATTAACCGGATGGTTGAAATCCTCACCCTGAAATCATTATCCCTGATCAAAACAGACAAAAACACCTTATTATTTTCATTTTCATTTTGTTCAATGTAGGCAAGTGCTTTTAGCCGCTTTTCGGGATCATCCGACTCAACGAATTCGGATATTCCCTGTTTTTTCAATAAGCCCGCTGAAAATGAAAACCGTTTTATCAGATTCCCTAAGCGACTTTTATTTTCAGGTGTTTGTGTCTCCAGTGTTGAGATCTGATCCCGGGCCTCTGATATACTCAGGCTGTCGATCCACTTCAGAGTATAGTTTTGGATTACCTCTGTTTTTTTCAGAAGATCATTGAAATTTTTTGAAATAAAACCATTCCAGGATTGGGGAACATACTGAATGATGGTTTCAATGTCCTCCGCTTTCATGCTCTGAAGGTCTTCAATTTGTTGAATCCCTGTGAAACTATCTGTTTTAATATTGCTTTTCTGAAAATTATTAAGCGACTCTCTTAAAGAGGATTTATAGGAATTATGCAATTTAAAAGCAAGAAAGGCCCAGATCAATAGTATAAATCCCAGCACATATGAAAAATGAATTAATTTAAAACTTACAATCAGGGCTAAGCCTGCCATCATCAAACCTGAAAACAAAGCTGCCAGCTCATTTACGGTTCCATCAATTCTTGACTGAACATCATAACGAATGTGAGGGTCAAGTGACTGATACAATATTTTGGAAGAAGGTACTTCTACAGAGTCTTTCAATGATTTGGAGAAGAGTTTTCCGGAAACCATTAAAAGAAAGAAAAAGGTAAAGCCAGCGGTCCCTATGGAATATCCATATACAGAGCCCACTATTAATGCTCCGACAACAAATACTCCCAACAGAATGGGGGAAATGGTAAGTGCCAGTTTCAACCCATAGGTTTTCATCAAACGGGCATATACAAAAGTTTTAATTATCAATGTGAAAACCATTACAGTCCCCATAAATACACCCAGAAAAGATGCAAGAGCAGTGGCATCAGGGTAGTTTTCTTCCGTAACGACCAGGAATGAATAATGAATAAAAAAAGCTGCCAGAACAGAAAGTACAACAAAGGCCACCATAAGGGATGTATACTTTTTTCTGAATAAATCGAAAAAATTACTCCTTCTTTTTATATCTGAAACTTCTCCCCTGGATTTTAAGGTATATTTAGAAGAAATGAAAATTTGAATTATTAAAGCCAGGATCATACTAACGGAGCAAATATAAAGACTATTTAATATTTCAAAATTGAATCTAAGGAGCACAGGTATAGCATAGGAAGCCAGAATAATACCCATGATCTGACCTGTGTCAATCAATCCGAATAATCTTTTACCCTGCCTCAATGAAAACATTCGTCCTACTGTTCCCCAGAAGCTAAGAAAGGCGATGATTGTAAGTGGCCCCATCAGAACAAACATGGCAAATACCAGCTTTTCATTGTTAAAGAATTCAAATCCAATGCGAAGAGCTATGGTAGTAAAGGCTACAAACATCAGATTTATAACTGCAAAAACTGAAAAGCGGATCCGGGCCTGTAAAAAGGAATATACAGAGGTAATGACGATACCGACAGCACCTGACCATGCAAATGCTTTCGGGATAAGATCTGCGCTGAAAATTTCAAGAAAATAGGATTGAGCACTTACATCAAAACTTCCGGCAAATATTCCCAGGAATACTGACTGAAATAAAAGAATGGAAACACCGGAAATTTCCTCCTTTTCAATATTTAAAATTTTAGCCAGCCTGAGTTCCATATTCAGGTTAAATAGGTTTAGTTCAGTCTCCCAATATATAGAAAATTTACCTAATTCGGGGCCGATTAAGCAGATTTCAACCTTCAAATAAAACCAATAATGTCTAAGTTTTGAATAGAAATTTTAAACAAAATCTATTTTACTCATGTATCTCACTGTTTTCCTGTATATTAAAAAGTAATAAAAAATCTTTATTAAAAGCTTGTTGGGAAATGTCCATTTTTTTTTAATACTTTTAGTTAAAATATTTTAGAGGAATATGTTTGATTTTGGAGAAAAGGTCGACAAAAATATAGCACGCAGACGGGAAATCGTATTTATCATCCTTGCCGGCTTTTTTCTCGGTACCCTGGCTATTTTAAATATCCTCGGGCTTTCAAGACAAATTGACCTCTCTTTCAATATCGGGCAAAGAACCATTCCTTTTATTGTTTTTATTGGTGTCCTTCCCTACCCGATAACTTTTTTATGCACTGATTTTATTTCTGAACTTTATGGAAGGAAAAGAGCGAATATTGTCGTCTGGGTTGGCCTTCTGTTAAATATCTGGGTTTTGTTTTTTATCTGGATTGGCGGAGTTCTTCCTCCCCGTCCTGAACTTCTGGAGAATGGATTACCCGCGGTCACCGATTCAAATTTTGCCTTTTTTCAAATCCGTAAATTCACATTTGGAGCAACAGCAGCTTCTATGATTGCTTACCTGACGGCACAATTTATTGATGTACATATATTTCATTTATTAAGGAAACTGACTAAAGGAAAAATGTTATGGTTGCGAAATAATGGATCCACCCTTACCAGTCAGCTGGTAGACTCAATAGCTGTCATTACCATTTCTTTTTATTATGCCCGAAATGCCATAACCATAGAGCCAGGGGATACCATAATGCATACATTGATAATTCTGATAGCCAGTAATTATGTTTTTAAAATGGTGTCTGCACTTTTGGATACCATTCCTTTTTACATTGGAACCCGCATATTAACCCGGTATCTTCATTTGGATCCGGATAAAGAATTCCTTGAAACGGAAGAGTCTCTGAAGCACTAGTTCTCAGGGAATAAATGGTTTTTCAAATCTGGAGTTTTCAAACTTCTTCCATCTAAAATATCTCCGGCCATTAAATAATATTTCTCTCTATCCTGCAGGGTTTTTTCGATATATTCCTGT
>CBDUPM010000458.1:0-3015 GCA_965369105.1 uncultured Bacteroidales bacterium
AGTGTCCTGTACTCCCTGATCCGGTCAAATACTACCACGGTATCATTTATCGAATAACCCACCACGGTAAGTATGGCGGCAATGACTGCCTGATCAATTTCCAGTGAGAATGGCAGTATATCATGGAAGATGGAGAAAAGGCCTAACACGATTAATACGTCATGAACCAGTGCAGCAAGAGCTCCTAAACCATATTGCCATCTCCGGAACCGGATGATAATATATAAAAAGATTATCAAGAGGGAAAAGAAGATAGCATAAATTGCGGTGAGTTTAATATCATCCGCAATGGTTGGCCCCACCTTCTGAGAACTTTTAATATAAGTGTCTGTATTTATGAATCCCTGTATATCCGCATTTTCCGGCAGGTATTCCTGTAAGCCGTCAAACATTTTAGCCTTAATAATGGAATCTACATTGGCTGCATCCTCATCAATCATGAATTTTGTAGTAACCCTGACGGTATTTTTATCACCAAATGTAATAACAGTGGGCATTTCACCAAATTCTTCATCCAGTACAGATCTTACCTCACCAGGATCTATTTCGTTGGGGAATTCAATAACGTAGTTCACGATCAATGCAGAAACGATATACCATTTTTTTCTCATTCCAATAAAATTGATGCTGAGGTTTTTAAAGGCATTTCTCGTAAGACTTGTATCAAAAGTGATTGGCTTGTTTTTAGTCAGCATCCTTTCATACGTCAATCGGGTAATAAATATGGCAGAGAAAAGGGAAGTAAGAATACCGATGATAAGCGTGGTAGCAAAACCTTTGATGGGTCCGGTACCAAATATATAGAGAATAATCCCTGTTAAAAGGGTTGTAACGTTGGCATCAATAATGGCGGAATATGCGTTTTTGTAACCATCCTGGATAGCCAGTTTAACTCCTTTTCCAGCAGCCAGTTCTTCACGGATCCTTTCATAGAGAAGTACGTTTGCATCAACCGACATACCAATGGTCAGGATGATACCCGCTATACCAGGGAGCGTCAGCACTGCCTGCATGGATGCCAGTATCCCAATCAGGAAGAACATATTTGCCAGAAGTGCAATATCGGCAACCATACCCGCTCTCCTGCTGTAGTAGAAAAGCATGTAGAGCAGGATAACCGCAAAAGCAATGATGAAAGAATTCAAACCGGCATTGATAGAGGCCTGGCCGAGTGAGGGTCCGATTACTTCACTGGATTCAATTTTTGCCCTGGCATCCATCTTACCGGATTTAAGGACGTTGGCCATATCAGTTGCTTCAGTTTGAGTAAAACCACCACTAATAGTGGATGAACCACCTTTTATTTCCCCTGAAACATTTGGAGATGAAACGACATATCCATCCAGAACAATTGCAATCTGGCTGCCTGCGTTTTCACGGGTCAGATTAGCCCATCTTTTTGCTCCTTCTGAATTCATTGAAAAATGCACTTCCGCTTCATTTCTGAACTGACCATAAGCCATATTTGCGCTGGTAATATATTTACCACTCATAGAAGCACCACCATCACGGGTTGCTTTCAGGGCATGCAGAACGATTGCATTTTCATTTTCCTTCATGGGTTTGTGGTGCCACAGGAAAACTGCATCATTGGGAAACAGAGATTTTATTTGTGGACGGTTCAGGTACTCATTGACAATGGCTGTATCTTTAATTTGAGCAACACCAATGGTGGAACCCTGAACGGGACGCATTTCATTATCCAGGTATGGAATCAGAACTGTAAACAATGGATTTTCCCTGGAGGCATTATCCAGACCCAGATCAATACCGGTTGAATCACTGTCAAAAAGACTCAATTCTTCTGCTGAATCCGTTTCATCATCAAACAGGGAAATTTCTTCATCCTGTCCTGTTTCAGCAACAGTGGTTTCATCAGAGGTTCCCGTTTCCGCAAGGATATCTTCACCGCTATACAGGATGTCTTTTAAAAGAGCGTCGGCTTCTGAAAGTCCGGTAACGATTTCAGAATTCTGATAAACGGTCCAGAATTCAAGATTGGCTGTACCAGTAAGAAGTTTGGTTACCCTTTCCGGATCATCTACACCGGGAAGAGCAATAAGGATTCTGCCCTGTCGTTCAAGTCTCTGAATATTAGGCTGAACCACACCGAAACGGTCAATCCTGTTTCTCAGGACATTGAATGAATTTTCAATGGCTGCATCTGCTTCTGTTTTTAACCAGGTAATCACCTCCTGATTGGTTGTATTAAGATCAATTTGTCCCCTGGTTTCAGGCGTCATAAAAAACTGCGCTAATTGGCCTTCAGGATTAATCTCAAGAAAAGATTCCGCAAACAGGTCAACAAACTCAGCCTGGCTGTTCGTTTTCTTCTGTTTGGCTTCCCTCATGGTTTGTAAATAAACCGGATCATTTCTATAATGAGGTGCAGTATTTGCCCGGATAACATCTTCAACAGAGATTTCCAGAATGACATTCATCCCACCTTTAAGGTCAAGACCAAGATTTATTTGCTTTTCAGTACAATCTTTATAAGTATATTTTTTAAGCCATAAGAAATTATAGACCTCTTCTCCTGCAATAGAATCAAGATATCTTCTTTCCTTATTAATATCTCCCTGCGCAAATTTACTTGCATCCCTTTCCACTTTGGATGCCACAAAGGTAAATGATAGCTGATATACGACAACGAGGGCCAGTACTATAGCGAAAAAACGGATGGCTCCTTTATTTTGCATTTTTTTTGGTTTTTATAATATGTAAAAATGTGTTCAGTTTCAAAAATGACGGGCAAATATAATACAAATTTTGAAGAAATCATATTCATTCAAAAGGTTTAAAAACTGCTATTTCAGCTTAGGTTGAAATTCTCGTTAAAAGAATCATTTTCAGATAGAAAATAATACAAAAAAGAGGCGGTCTGTAAATTCAGACAGCCTCTTAAGGTTTATAGATAGTAAAGGGTGGATATTTTTATTTCATTTTAGCCATCAGGTCATTGAATTTAAGTTAAAACATATTCATGTCATCCAATACCTTCATGACACTTTTCAC
>CBDUPM010000459.1:0-3009 GCA_965369105.1 uncultured Bacteroidales bacterium
AGGCAAAGGGATCCATAGGTCACCATAAAAAACATGGAAATGATTTCTGCCACCGCGTTAACATTTCCCATAGCAACAAAAATCATGGCAATTAAGCAGGTAAAAAGTGTTGCATTATAAGGTTCCCCGTCCTTATTTAACTTTGAAAAAGACCGGTTTACTTTCCTGACAGGAAGGGAACGGTCCAGGGCCAGTGCCTGCAGGGTTCGCGGGGCTACCATAACCGAACCAATGGCAGAAGATATGGTGGATGCCGCAAGTCCCAGCGGTATGATAAATGCCCCTCCAAGGGCTATTTTTGACATGACCAATTGATTTCCAATCAGTTCATCGGTGGATGCAGAGGTCGTAAATTTCCAGGTAATAAAAACATAAATGATCATACCTGAGATTGTGGCCAGTGTAGTGCCAAGAGGGATAGAAACAGATGGTTTTTTCAGATCCCCGGACAATCCGACACCTGCCGTCATTCCGGTGAAAGCAGGAAAGATGATCGCAAAAACGATGAAAAAATCCTTTTTGTTGGTGAAACTGAATACTGTGCTGGTAAAACCTTCGGAAGCTTCATGGGTAGTTTTACCCATGAAAAATAAAACTAAGGATATCACCAATATTCCGACCACGATATATAAGGTTTTCACCCCCATATTCGCACCTTTTTTCAGGATCAGAGCAGAAAGACCCAGCATGGCGGGTATACTTATTACCTGCCGGGGTAACTCAAAATAATTTTCTTTAAACCAGTTAAAAAAGGGTTCAAAGGCTTCTGTAAATGCAATTACATAAAAAGCCACTGAAATTGCCTGGGAAAAGAAAAGTGCCATTCCAATGGTTGCGCCAATATTTAATCCAAAGGATCGCGAAATGATAAAATATTCACCTCCTCCTTCTACCCTTTTATTGGTAGCAATTTCGGAAATTGCCAGAGCAGTTGGGATTGTAACCATATGCCCCAGCAAAATAATCAGAAGCGTTCCTCCCATTCCAAGGGATCCAACGGCAAAACCAAATCTTAAAAATAGTATTGCGCCAAGGATAGTCGCAATAGCGGTAAAAAAGACCGGTGCAGTTCCAAATTTTTTTCCTTCTGCCATTTTTGTTGATTTAGGAGGTGTAAATTATTCATTTATTCTTACAGAAAAACTGGTCAAAGGCTAAATTTTCTCATTATTTAATTCAATATCAATAAGAAAGCGATTTCTGTTTATTCATTGTTTAAATATGATCCATCATTTAAGAAAAAAGTAAAATTAAATAAAATATCAAATCAAACTCAAGGTTTGAAAAAGATTTTAAAGTTTGTTTTTTTAGTTTGGATATTCACATTTTTTCTATTTGTGGATTCTATTATCATTTTTTGTAAATTAAAGCCCTTAAAACAATTAAGCCTGAAAAAATGAAAACACTTGTTCAGTTCCTTGAAGGTAATGCCGAAAAATTTGCTGAAAATCCCTACATGTGGGAAAAACGTGAAGGTAAATTTCAACCCACAACATACAAAGAATTAAGGGAGTTGATTCATAAATTCGGAGCCGGATTGCACAAACTGGGAATAAAAAAGGGAGACAGGATGGCATTGTTGGCCGAAGGCAGGACACTCTGGGTGGTAGCTGAAATGGGAATGTTTTTCAATGGTGCAATTGATGTCCCCTTATCCATTCAATTGAATGAACCTGAAGACCTTACATTCAGGCTAAAGCATTCAGAAACCAGGATGATTGTTGTATCTCAAAGCCAGGCAAAAAAAATTGATCCGATTAAGAAAAATCTTCCGGACCTGGAAAAGGTGATTTTACTGGATAAAAAGGATCAATATGAAAAGGATGAGGTTTTTATCGGGGATATTATGGCAGAAGGGGAAAAATTCATATCGGAAAATCCGGGTAAATGGAAAAAGGTTTACGAATCAGTTAAACCTGATGATGTTGCCAACATTTGTTATACCTCAGGGACCACGGCAGATCCCAAAGGTATTATGCTGACACACCGAAATTACACCTCCAATACAGAGCAGGCCCTGAGTGTTATGACCATACCTTCTGACTGGGTGATGTTCTTATTCCTGCCATGGGACCATTCATTTGCCCATACAGCAGGTTTGTTTACCATGATGAGCGTTGGCGCAAGCATGGCCGCTCTGGAAATGGGTAAAACAAGTTTTGAGACCCGGAAAAATATTTTTAAAAATATCCAGGAAATCAAGCCCAACCTGATGTTTAGTGTTCCAACCATTGCCAAGAATTTCCGCAATAATATAGAAAGCGGAGTAAGGGCAAAAGGTAAAATTACCTGGGGACTATTTAAAACAGGGATGAATATTGCCTACCGGTATAATGGGATTGGATCTGACCGGGGTAAAGGACTGAGGATATTATTAAAGCCCCTTTACGCCCTTTTTGATGCAGTGGTTTTTAAAAAAGTCAGAAATGCCCTGGGTGGAAATATGGAATTCTTTATTGGAGGAGGAGCTTTACTGGATATTGAATTGCAGAAATTCTTTTATGCTCTCGGGGTTCCCATGTACCAGGGATACGGGCTAACAGAAGCCAGTCCCATGCTCAGCATAAACTCTCCGGAAAAACATAAAATGGGAGCATCAGGTGTAGTACCTAAAGACATTGAAATTAAAATTTGTGATACAGAGGGTAAAACACTTCCACTGGGTGAAAAGGGTGAAATCGTAATAAGGGGCGAAAATGCCATGAAAGGATACTGGAAAAATCCTGAGGCTACCAAAGAAACCCTTATTGATGGATGGCTCCACACCGGGGATATGGGTTACCTTGACAATGAGGGATTCCTTTATGTTCTCGGCCGGTATAAAAGCCTGTTAATTGCAGACGACGGGGAGAAATACTCACCCGAGGGAATTGAAGAAGCATTTACTGATCAATCGGAGTACATTGAACAATGCCTGCTTCATAATAATCAAAACCCATATACCATCTCAATTATTTTTCCTGCCAGGGATGCTATCGAAAGATATCTGAAAGCAAAGGGTATGGATAA
>CBDUPM010000460.1:0-3006 GCA_965369105.1 uncultured Bacteroidales bacterium
ATTGTCCATCTCATGACAGTTCTTTTTTATATAGTTTTAAATAAGAAATAAAAGAGGAAATTACTTCATCCATAGGCTTAAAACATTCGGCACCTGCGGCATTGTCATGTCCTCCCCCATTGTAATGCTTT
Organism: uncultured Bacteroidales bacterium; assembly: GCA_965369105.1. Classification (GTDB taxonomy): domain Bacteria; phylum Bacteroidota; class Bacteroidia; order Bacteroidales; genus JAGLSB01. Next base: position 132 of record CBDUPM010000460.1, read on the forward strand.
CGTGCAAAATCATTCACAGAAAAATTCCCTCTTGATCTAAGTGAAAGTTTTACATGATCTTTTTTTTCTAATAACAGAACACAAAACTTCATGCCTTTTATCGAAAAGGGTAGATTAACAAATCCTTCTGTATCTCCCGGTTCATAATTATATTTTTTCATTTCCTCCATTCCCAGAGAAATAATTGCCGTATTATATTCCGGAATAATTTGCATTTTAGAGTTCAGACAATATCCCATCAGGCGCATTCTTTCTTCCTTATAATTATCATATACCCTGGAATAAACAGCATCCCTGTCAATATCATACTCCATTAGCTCAGCAATATTTTTCCATACCCCGGGGTAAGAACATGCAAAACTAAAATTACCGGTATCGGTCATTATACCCGTATAAAGACATTCTGCAATTTCCTGATCAATAAATCTCTCATAACCCATTAGCTTGCTTAAAATATAAACTAATTCAGAAGCTGAGCCAATAGATGTTTCAGAAATAATAATTTGAGCAAAATCCTCCGGATCAGGATGATGATCAATTAAAATGCTTGCTTTATTATATTCGCGGAAGGATTCAGATGCGGCTCCCAATCTTTTCAGATCATTAAAATCAACATATATTACCAGGTCCGATTCTTCAATCGCTTTTTTTACTTTCGATCTGGATTTATTATAGACGATCATATCCGCAGATGATTTCATCCACTTTAAAAATTCGGGAGCTTCATTAGGAATAACCATCCGGCAGTTTTTACCGGAGTTTCTCAGAAGATTCAGCAGGGCCAATCCCGAACCGATCGCATCTCCATCCGGATTTACATGCGTGGTTATTAAAATATTTGAGGAATTTTCAATTTTTTGCCTTATTGCACCGGCGTTATCTATTAATGAATCCATGCTTATGTTTTTCAGGATAAAGATAGGAATTTATATACTTGTTGAATTTTATTTCCGATATTCGCTTAAACCATTTTAAAGTTGAAATGTTTCTAAGCCATGTGAATTAGTTTTTTCCTAATTACCGAAAAAGGATCAGAATTTTTCGAATTAGGTAAAAAATGATAAATTCGAGGCAGAATTGCATAATTAACCCATAAAAAAACGCATAATGAAAGGTAAACTTACTTTCACTATTATTAAACCCGGAGCTGTTCAGGCTGAATACATTGGTCCTATTCTAAATATGATCCATAATCACGGTTTTCATATTGCCGCCATGAAAATAACCCGGCTGACCAAAGTTCAGGCAGAAATCTTTTACTCGGTTCACAAGGAGAGACCTTTTTTTGAAGGTCTTGTAGACTTTATGACATCAGGACCCATTGTAGTAGCAATACTAGAAAAGGAAAATGCTGTTGAAGATTACAGAAAGCTCATCGGTTCAACGGACCCGGCGAAAGCAGAAGAAGGAACAATTCGCAAGCTATTTGCTGAATCAGTTCAAAGAAATGCTGTACACGGATCAGACAGTGATGAGAATGCAATGACAGAATGTGATTTCTTTTTTGCTACCAGTGAAAGATTTTACAAGGGTCAGGAATGTTGCGGGTAGTTTCAGTTTTTATTAAAGAAAATATATTGGTTTAAGGGCTGGATTCAGGTTAGCTGGAATTCAAAACTAAAAGACAGGCACAGGATCTCTGTTAACAATTATCTCAATACAATTTCTTTAATAATTTCTTTTCCTGCAACATCATTCAGTCTTTTCAGTAAGTCATTTTTAATCATCATTAGCTCATGCCGTACAATTGAAGACCTGAGTTGCACAAATAATACCTGGTCTTTTATATAAAGCTCTTTCGTAGCTTTGGCTACGGATTTGCCCAGTAATGATTCCCAGGAATTCAACAGCCTGTTTTCAGTCATTTTCCCTTCCAGACCTTGTTCTTTGAGCAGGGCATCGATGATTACCTTTATTTTGACCGTTTCACTTCTTCTCATTACAAGCTTTGAATTTGTTGATTCTCGTTGATGCTGAATATTTTACTATCTATCCCTATCCTTGCAAGAATGTTTCTCATCCGGTTTTCATCGGTATCCGTTACGAAAATCTGCCCGAACTTTTCTTCTGCGACCAAACGAATTAGCTGTTCCACTCGCAGAGCATCAAATTTATCGAAAACATCATCGAGGAGCAAAATGGGAGTTTTCCCTGAAACATTCCGGATAAAATCAAATTTTCCGAATTTTAATGCCAGCTGAAAGGTTTTTTGTTGTCCCTGCGAACCGGTTTTTTTCAATGGATGTCCGGATAATAGCATTTCCAGATCATCCCGGTGAATTCCACCCGCAGTATACTGGACTATTCTGTCTTTATCCCTGTTTTTGGTCAGAATATCCATTAGAGAATCATGCTCTAATTGGGAAATATATTTTAGGCTTACTTCTTCCTTTTCTGAAGAAATATAATTATAAAACCGGGAAAATACGGGGATCAGGTTTTCAATAAAATCTTTCCTTTTTGAATAGATGAACTGACCCAGTTCCGCCATTTGCTCATCATATACATCCAGAACGGAGGTATCAATATTTCTTATTCCAAAATTAGTTTTAAGAAACTTATTTCTTTGCTGCAGAATCCGGTTATAATTCAATATTTTTTCAAGGTAGGACCTGTCATACTGGGCAACCACCCCGTTAATGAATTTCCTTCTTTCCTCTCCCCCGCTCATAATTAAACTGGAGTCAGCTGGGGAAATCATTACAAGCGGTATTAATCCGATATGTCCGGATAGCTTTTTATAGTCTTTTTTATTTCTTTTAAATTGTTTGTGTTTTCCTTTTTGAACTCCGCAGTAGATTTTCTCTTCCTCTCCTTCATTATCAAATTCACCCTGGATAACAAAAAAATCTCTGTCATAACTTATATTCTGGCT